>DAOTUF010000236.1:0-10016 GCA_034437495.1 Chloroflexaceae bacterium
AGGGGACATCGCGCCCCAGGTCGTCTTCGAGGTGCAGTCGCCCGGCAACACGCCCAGGGAACTGGCCGACAAGTTCGAGTTCTACGACCTGCACGGCGTGGAGGAATACTATCTCTACGACCCTGACCCTCCCCGCAACCGGTTGAGCGGTTGGCTGCGCCAGGATGGACGGCTGCGGGAAATCCCCTCGATGCAGGGGTGGACCAGTCCGCATCTGGGGATTCGCTTTGTGCTCACCTCCGACGACCTGCACATCTACGCCCCCGATGGGGAACGCTTTCTCACCTTTGGCGAGTTGAAGCAGCGGGCGGAAGAGGCGGAGCAGCAGGCCGAGCAGGAGCGGAAGCGGGCCGAGCAGGAGCGGAAGCGGGCCGAGCAGGAGTGGAAACGAGCCGAGCAGGAGCACCAGCGGGCCGAGCAGGAGCGGAAGCAGACCGAGCAGGAGCGGAAACGGGCCGAGCAGGAGAACCAGCGGGCGGAAAAACTGGCGGCCCACCTGCGGGCGATGGGCATTGACCCGGACACCCTGTAGCTCCGAGCTACGGTTCCGTGGGGATGAGACGCAGCCACTCGACCCGCACCCGCCCCCCATCCCCGAGGGGCAGCGGGTCGAGCCGCAGCCCTGCCACCATCCCGGACCAGCCCGGCTGCCCTGCCAGGGCCACGCGGTAGGTTCGCGCCTCCGAGCCGCGTTCTACCATCCCGCGGACGGCTCGGCGCTCATCTGTCTGGCCCTGCTCATCGACCCAGAATAGCTCGAAGTGCGTGGGAGCAGCAGAAGCACCATCTGCTGGAGCAACGGCCATCCGCAGCTCAACCGCCTGGTAGCGGGAGGTATCGATCGTGAAGGGGGGACTGAGCAGCATCGGGTCAACCGCGGGCAGGAATGACCACCCTCCCCCCACCTGCTCGTCGCTGACGTGATATGCCTGCCACCCCCATCGGATGTGCGCAAAATCCCACCCCGGCCCTTCCGCCAACTCCTGCGTCGCGGGCAGACGGTAATAGCGCGGCAGACCCTCCCCTATCTCCAGCGGCACCAGCACCGGCAGGTAGGCCGCGAAACACTGCGTGACCTCCTCTGGTGTCAGACCAAACCGGCGCACCACCGGGTCGCTCAACACCGTTTCTTCCCGCGGGGGAGAGAGCACATCCTCGCTGATGAACACCGCCAACCCATGGCTCAGGGCTTCCGCGATGCGCCCCCGCACCTGCTCGCAGGCTTCTGCCCAATCCCCCCCGCTGCGCAGCAGTGCCTTGTTCAGCGACCAGGTGTTGTGCCGGTCTTCGTAGTAGGGCAGGTTCAATTCCTGCAACTCGTCCGACACCAGAATAAGGTCATCCTGCTGGCTCTGCTGCGCCAGCGCCCGTGTAATCTGGCGGTGTATATCGTGCGCCACCGTCCCGCGCCGTGCAATCGAACCCCCATTCACCCCCACCATGGCTACTCCGACAACCAGCACAGCCCACACCCCACGGTGCCAGGGCGGGCCACCAGCGTGCAGCGCCAGCACCAGGAGCAGCACAAAGGGGGGCAGACTGGCTATCCAGAACTCAATGTTGTCTGGTTCCCACCAGATGAAAAACGCCCCGTAGGTGAGGAGCCACGCCCCCAGAACCATCACTATCGGCCTGTGGGCAGTGACCAGACGACGGGCAAACAGCAGCAGCACCCCCACCAGCAGCGCTCCCACGACCGCACCCCCGGGCCGGGCCAGCGTCTCCGACGTGCCCTTTGCCAGGTCCGCCCAGGTCTGGAGCGTCACGGTGTCCCCCCACCAGCCGGTGTGGGCATAGGCAGTCGTCCACCCCCAGAACGCCGCCCAGGAGCCAGCTACGCCCGCACTCCGAGCCGCCAGGAGATAGCTTCCCCCGACCACGCCCCCGAATGGCAGCGCATAGGATGCCAGGTTGATGCCGCGAGAAGCCCACCCCTGCGATGGCTTCCCCCCGGTCTCCCCTCCCGTCCTACCCATTCCCAGGATTGCCAGAACCGCCGGTACGCCGAGGAGCACGTTGGTCTGGTGGAACAACACTGCCAACCCCTGCACCACGCCCAGGGTCGCCCAGAGACGGGGGGACGGTGGTGCAGCGTGGGAAGCAGCGGTGCCCTCCACCAGCAACCACAGACACCCCACCAGAAACAACGCGGCAATGGTGTAGACCTCAACCTCAACCGCGTAATACCAGTAGGCATAGCTTCCGCCGAGCAGCAGCGCCCCGCAGAGCGCCAGGTCAGCACGCCTGGTGAGCCGCTGCACCACACCAGCAAACAGCGCTACCCCGAGCGACCCGGCCAGCGCATTGACCCCTTGCAGCGGAACCAGCACACTCCCGCGCCACCCCAGGCTTTCCAGGAGCGCCCGCACCAGGAAGCCAAGCGGGCCGTAGGCCAGGTGATGGGGATGCAGCAGTTCGCGCCAGGGCTTGTGGTCGACATCCAGCACGTAGGAAAGGGCGTCGAAGGTATGGACCCGGGTGAGCGTTGCGAGGTACCCACCCAGACATACGACGAAGATGAGCAAAGGCAGGGAGAACCGCATGCGGCTATCTGCCAGCCACCCCCTGCCCTCCCACCATGAGCGGTAGGTACACCGCTCCAGACGGTAGTGTTGGGGGAACTGTGGTCGGCGTAGCCGGGGTCTTCCCACTCCCCACCGAGTAGGTGAGGACCAGGCGAGGCCGCCGCGAAGCATCCGTATCCTGGGCATTGCGGCTGTAGGAGACGTGGTAGCCATCCCCGCTCAGCGCCCGAAGCAGGAACCCCTCATTGGGCTGCCCCTGCTCCACCCAGGCCCGCACCCCCTCCGTGGCATCCAGGCGGATCCAGTCATCATCAAAGGCTGCGGCTATCGTCACCTGGTCGAGCACGGTGGGGTCATAGTCCCCGCCCGGTGCCGTCCAGGGTTCGCCGGGACGAGCGTGGTTCCACGTTGCTCCGTCGGCAGCATACCCATCGCCGGGCCAGAAGTCCACGCCGCTCCCTTCGCTCCACCCGCGGGTGAGCCGATGGAGCGCCACCTCCATATCACCACTGACCTCCCCGTCGAAACGGTACAACTCCAGGGTTGCTTCCTGAAGGGTGATATCCGCTGGCAGCGCCGACAGGTCCCACCGTATCAGCAGGGCTTCGTGCTGGTCACTCGAATGGTGCGTGAACAACCCCTCGGCCCCGCCCAGGTTCACATCCGCAAACCCCTGGTCTCCATTCACATCAAGTGCAAGGGTCGTGTCGGAAGTCCCCTGGTACGAAGCGTCGGGGGATACTCCCTGCTGCAATACGAGCGTGTGCAGGCCAGATGGCGGGGTCGTGGGGGTTGGCTCCAGGGTCGCGCTCGTTGGCGCTGGCTCTGGCGTTGGGGAAGCGGTCGGGGTAGCTTCTGCCGCACTGGTCGGGGAGGGGTCCGGCGGGGTGGGACTGCTGCCCTTCCAGCGGTGGTAGAAGACGTTGAGCAGGGGGACAAACGCTGCGGTGGCCTTCTGGTCGCCTGCGGCGTTGGGGTGGCTGTCACCCCCGCCGGTCGGGTAGGCCGCGAAGTTGTCACTGTCGGGGTGAACCACATGTTCAACAGCGGAGCCATTCCAGTGGTGGTGGTTGCGGCTGTCGGTCAGCACGTTGAAGTAGTCGAAGACCGCCACATTGTGGTAGGGGTAGGAGGCCAGCCATTCATTCACCAGCCACCCGGTCAGCGCCCGCGCATTGGCGGCGTGGGTCGCATCCGTCTCGTCCTCCGTCAGCGGGGGCGACGTAATCAGCACAAAGAGGCGGTCCTGACGGGTTGCGAAGTAGTCCAGCAGGTCCCGGTAGATGCCCTTCGCATTTGCCACTGTGAAATGCTCGGAATAGGCGTCCTGACCGCGCAGGGGATTATCTCCCACTGTCGGTGGGTCGTCGGGGTTGCCGCTCACGTGGGAATTGGGGAAGCACGACTTGAACAGAATAATCTCATTCGCACCGGCGGGGACCTCATCCAGGCGGGAGAAGGGGTCTGAAAACTGGGGGTGCTGTTCACCTTCCGCATAGAGCGCTTCCAGGTAGGTCGCGCTGTTCGGCCCGCGAAACCACTCCCACCAGTTACCAATATCGGTGCGGTCGCCAATGCCCTCCGGCCCCCACCCGTAGTTGGTATCGCTCACAAAGTAGTGGGCATCGCGCAGGGCAAGCCCCAGACCACCGTGCGCATCGTCTAGCCAGGCTTCCCCCGTCGAATGATGGATGAAGACCAGCCGGACCGGAGCCGCAGGCGGGGCCGGCGTGTCGGCCTGTGCGAGCGGAGCCGCGAACGTCACCGGGGCAGCACTGCTCTGCGGGGTCACGGGGCTGACCTCGTGCATCCCACACTGGACCATCCCGACCGCGAACACCACCACCATCGCCACCGTCAAAAGCCACCCTGACCGCATCGTCCTCCCCCTCTCTTCTCGCGTCTGATATCGATGCCACGCTATCAGGCTCCAGCCTGACGCTCCGGGTGCGGCGACGGGGTCAGAGACAGATAGTCGCCTATCTGTGTGCCGGTTGAGGAAAGGAGGTGCGACGGAAGCTCCACCACATAGCGGGCCCCCCACACCCCCGCATACGGACGGTAGGGCGGCATCGCCACGCGCATCCCGATGACCTGGTCCTCCCGGTTGACAAACAGCACATCTATCGGGAAGCGCATGAAGAAGGTGTGAATGCTCCACTCGGGATAGATGACCAACCCCTGCCCCGTCTCCAACCGCGCCTGTCCCATCAGGCCAAGCCCCCGCTTCCAGAACGTCCGCGCCAGTTTGCCCCAGGCTGCCAGCACACATCCGCGGGTCTCATTCACGACCGTGATGGTTAGATTGGATGACCGCATAGCCGCGCCTTACGCCGGGAAGCTTTCCATAAACTTCGGAACCGCCGGCCCCAGAATGACCACGAAAATGGATGGAAAGATGAGAAACACCATCGGGAAGAGCATATAAATCGGAGCCTTCTGCGCCTTCTCCTCTGCCCGCTGGCGGCGGCGCATGCGCATCTGGTCCGACTGGAGGCGCAAGATTTTGGCTATCGACACCCCAAGCTGTTCTGCCTGGATAATGGCCGAGACGAAAATCTGCACATCCTCCACGTCCGTGCGCTCCGACATATCGCGCATCGCATCGCGCCGGGTTCGCCCCAGGCTGACATCCCCGAGCACGCGCTGAAACTCCTTGCTCAGTTCGTCGTCCCACTTCTCCGTGACCCGCTTGAGCGCAATATCGAACCCCAACCCGGCCTCCACGCTGATGGTCAGCAGGTCCAGCGCATCGGGCAGCGCCCGCGTAATATTGTGCTTGCGTTTCTTAATCTGCTGCCCAAGCCAGATACCAGGCATCAGATACCCCATCACAAACCCGATGGGGGTATACATCAACATCTCTTCCTGGGTCATCGAGGTGAACGTCACAAAGAAGAAGATAAGCCCCATCACGAGAGCCAGCCCCACGCGCATCCCCGAAAAGGTCGCCGGGGTGATACCGCCGGGGTTTCCCGCCTGCTGGAGACTCCGCTTGAGTTTCTCCGCATTCTGCTTGGGGCTGAGCTTGCTGAGTGTTGTCAGAAGCGCCTGAAGCACCGGCACGATGACGCGGTCCTTGAACGACTGCTGAAGCTCAATTTCCTCCAGTGACATATTCATTTCAGTGAACTTCTCTAATCGCTCACTGAAATCATCTTTCTTGAGAAACTTGTCTAACATGACCTATCCCTCCTTTGAGAAACGTGTGAAACGTATGAACCGTGTTTAGACTTCGATGTCCACAATCTTCATCATAACCACATACCCAATTGCAATAAAAAAGAGCGAGGTAACGGGGAGGCAGCACCAGGCTTCCGGAGGAAACCCGAAGGTAAACATCGGGGACATATACTCCGGGTTGACCAGGTTGATGTAGGCTCCCATCGCAATGGGCAGCCCGGTAATCACATACCCCGAGAGGCGGCCCTGAGCCGTGAGCGTCTTGATCTCCCCTTTAATCCGCACCCGCTCCCGTATCGTATGACCGATGGAGTCCAGAATTTGCGCCAGGTTGCCACCCACTTCGTGCTGAATATTCACCGCCGTAATCAACAGGTCCAGGTCATCGGACGGTACGCGGCGGTGCAGGTTGCCCAGGGCTTCGGCGGTGGTTCGCCCCAGACCGACTTCCTGAACCACCCGCTTGAATTCGGTGGCGGTTGGTTCTGGCGCTTCCTTGCTGACCATGTCCATCGTCTGCAAGAAGCTATACCCACCTCGGAGCGCGTTGGCCATCATCGTAATCGTATCGCCAAGCTGCGCGTTGAAGGTCTTGATGCGGTTGCCCACCCGAAACTTGATATACATCTCTGGGACAAATGAAAAGATAATGGCTCCAAAAAGCCCGGCCACAAACTGCGCCCGGAAGTCGGCCCGTCCCAGATAGGCCCCCACCCCGATCCCCGCAAGAGCAGCGAGGATTTTCAGACCAATAAACTCAACCACCCGCAGCTTCAAGTCGGCCCGGGCCAGGTCCCGGGCAATCTTGCTCCCGGTCTTGCTCTTGGAAAGCTGCGCCTCCGTCGAAGAAAAAGCCGCCTTCTTTTCTTTTTCTCCTGTTGCCTGTTCTTCGCCGAGCAGTTCCGATAGCCGATCAACATCATCTTTTTTCTTGAAGAGATTCACAACCCACCTCCTGGGTACAACCAGTTGATCTGCTGAGCCGCTCCCGCCGCTTCCAGCCGCCTGGAAGCGCATGGGCATCCTCCTGCGGCGGGAGGAATGGCTCCGTTACCGTTTCTCTCTGTCATCCGCCTCCAAAGATGTTGGGTGGGAGGAAGATGTTCAGAGATTCAAATTTCTCCAGGAAGGTCTTGGGGCGGACGCCGGTCGGTCGAAGCTCCCCCTGGATTCTGCCCTTTTCGTCCAGACCCGTTTGTTTGAACGAAAAGACATCGCGCAGCTTGACCACATCGCCTTCCAACCCTTCCACTTCGGTGACGCTGATAACCTTGCGGCTCCCGTCCTTCAAGCGAGACGCCTGGACAAACACCTCGACTGCGGACACAACCTGCTCCCGAATAGCCCGCTGCGGCAGGTCCATCCCCGCCATCAGACACATCGTCTCAATACGCGCCACAGCGTCTTTGGGCGTATTGGCGTGGATCGTCGTCATCGAACCATCGTGGCCGGTGTTCATCGCCTGGAGCATGTCCAGCGTCTCCCCACCGCGGCACTCTCCCACGATGATACGCTCAGGACGCATACGCAGACTGTTGATTACCAGGTCCCGAATGGTGATTTCGCCCTTTCCTTCCACGTTCGGCGGGCGAGATTCCAACCCCACCACGTGCGTACCGCGTAGTTGCAGTTCTGCGGCATTCTCAATGGTGATAATCCGTTCATCGTCCGGAATGAAGTTCGAGAGAATATTGAGCAGGGTCGTCTTGCCCGAACCCGTCCCTCCCGACACCACCAGGTTCAGACGGGCCACGACACAGGCTT
This sequence comes from Chloroflexaceae bacterium, assembly GCA_034437495.1. Taxonomy (GTDB): domain Bacteria; phylum Chloroflexota; class Chloroflexia; order Chloroflexales; family Chloroflexaceae; genus JAAUSY01. The sequence continues at coordinate 7,473 of DAOTUF010000236.1, forward strand.
CGAGAAACTGCGCCATTTCTTCGCTCACGCTCTTGAACTCAATCAAGTTGCGGATGGTCAGCGTGTCCTTTTTGAACTTACGAATGGTGATGGTCGGGCCGCACAGCGCCAGGGGGCGGATAATCGCATTGACACGGCTCCCGTCCTTCAACCGAGCGTCAACCATGGGCGAGGACTCGTCAACGCGCCGTCCAAGCGGAGCCACAATCCGCTCAATCACGTGCATCACGTGGTTGTCATCGTGGAATGTAACCTCACTGAGCGTGAGCTTGCCCTTGCGCTCGATGAACACCTGCTTCGGCCCATTGACCATAATTTCACTGATGTCATCCTGCGCGAGGAGCAGTTCCAGTGGCCCCAGGCCGAGAATATCCGCTGCAATGCTCTCGAACAACCGGTCCCGTTCCAGCCGGCTGAGCACAATACTCTCGCTGTCGAGAACCGACGAAAAGACCTCTTTAATCTTGCGCCGGTCCGTCGAAGCGGCGGTGCCCATTTCTTCAATCAGCTTCGACTGGACCCGGTCTTTCAAGTTGATAAACGTCGCATCGCCATCATCCTTTTTGCCCTGACGGGAGCCTGCACCGCTCCTGGCCGCCGGACGTGGGGCATCGTCATCCGTTGGCGTGGCAACCGCTGCCCCCCCCGGGGTACTCCCACCAATTCGCTTCAATAACGACATCGTATCCTACCTCCCTGCACTGCTGGTTGTCTGGTTCTGTCTGCCGATAGGCGCATCATCCCGCCCCCCTCACTATCGGGTCCCTGCTGGCCTAGAGCAGGCGACCGAAAAACCCTCGCTGAGGTTTCGCTTTGGCTTTCGGGGGCGGATTCTCCTGCACGTGGGCTTGCGGTTCGGGCATAGCCGCCGTCGTCACTACCCCCGACAATTCGCGGGCCAGCACAAAGACATCCCGCGATACGAGATGGTCGCGCTTGCCAATCACCAGGGGCACCCCCTGATTGATGGCCAGGGACATATCTTGCCCGGCGTTCCCGATTTGCAAAGCGACCTTGTGCTTGATGGTGTTCTCGACACTACTGACCCGCATTCCCATGCGGTTGTCTGCCTTGTTCAAGACCAGGAACATCTTCTCACGCGAGTAGGCCAGCAAATCGGCCACTTCAAGAAACAGCTTGATATTCTTGATACAGGTCATCTCCAGCGTCATGAGCAGGATAATCCGGTCCGCAACGTCGAGCACGGAGAGCGCCCGGTCCTGCGTAAACGAGGAAAAGGTATCCACCACCACATAATCGAACTCACGCCGCATGGCTTCCAGAATGGCTTGCAACTGTTCGGGCGTGACCGTCTCCCCATCCTGCGGGTTTGGGGGAGCCAGCAGCACCTTGACCTGCGACCCATGCGTGACCAGCACATCATTCAACAGGTCGCTGTCGATTTCCGACACCCGGCGCGCCAGATCGACAATGGTGGTACTGGAAGCCAGGTTGAGAATGACGTTCAAGTCTCCGAGGGTCAGGTTGCCATCCACCAGGGCGACCTTCTTGCCCGTGAGCTGCCGCAGGGCAATGGCCAGGTTCGCGGCAATGGCCGAGGTGCCAACCCCCCCCTTGGGGCTGAACACCGCCAGCAGCTGCCCCCTGGGGTGCTCGCCCGATGGAGCCACCCCATCCCCCCCGCTCTCGGCTCGCCCGGCGACGGGGCGGGGGCGCGTGGCTCCGAGCTTATGCACGTGTCGGATCGATTTGTACAGGTCGTCGGCTCCGACCGGCTTGATCAGGAATTCCCGAGCGCCTGCCAGCATCGCCCGCCGCAGGTAGTCGGTCTCGCCCTGGACGCTCATAATGATGACCTGGATGGAGGGGTCATCGGCAGTAATGGCCTCGGTCGCCGCGATACCATCCATCTCTGGCATGTTAATGTCCATCAGGATGACATCTGGCTTGAGCTTCTTCGCTGCGTCAACCGCCTCACGACCGTTGTGGGCTTTGGCAACGACCTCAATATCTTTTTCAAAGAACAATAGCTTTTCGAGTTGATCGCACGTATCGGCAACGTCATCAACGATCATGACTCGAATGATTTCCTCAGACATGGACTGGCTCCTCACAGTAGCGTAGATAGAAGACTTGCATTCTCAGCCCCCAGGTAGCTTCCGGGCAACGGGCCTTCCGAAGCCTCCTTCGGACGGACTCGGGTTACGGTATTCGAATATCCGGGGCCGGGGTTCGGGTTGGCCCCGGTGTCAGGACATCCCCCGAAAAGACAAACGGATCATAGGGTTGGGGCATAGGCAGACCAAACTCATCAAAGAGCAGGTCAAAGGTCGCACCAAGCGTTGGTTCATACGTATCATCCCCCACCCCCCGCAGCACGAGCGTAATCTTGGCCTCGTGGTGCAGCGCCAGTTCAATCAGTTCGACCTGCTGGTCGTTCAGCGCCAGCACCAGCTGCCACGTCCCGTCGGTGATGTTTCCAGGCTCGCCCGGTTCCCCAGGAATGCGCGTGGGAGGCGGCGGGGCCGGTTCTTCTCCCTCTGCGGGGGGGGGCGGTGGCGGGGGAGGAGGCCGCAGGATAGC
>DAOTUF010000237.1:0-5524 GCA_034437495.1 Chloroflexaceae bacterium
GCCAGGTAGCTCAGGAAGACGCGGGGGGGGTATCGATTCACCATGGCTCTATAGTATCACAGGTTCGCGTGGTCACTCCAGCACTAGCGGCTCCAGCACCAGCGCGTCCCTCCCATCGTCGGGTGCGCCCGGCTGCGGGGGAACAGCGCCACGCAGCGGCAGACGGGTGAAATCGTCCGGGCGGTAGAGGCCAAGCGCCACCCAGTACGGCCCCGCGGGCAGGTCAGGCGGCAGCGGGACCGGGTGCTTCCAGCGGTAGTAGCGGTGGGGTTGCCAGGTGGAGGTCGGCGCATCGGGGCCAGCCGGGGGCACATCGGCGTGTCCCACCAACTTCCCGTCTTCGTCCAGCACATGCACGAAGAGCTGGTAGTCTTCTGGGACGGGCGCACGGGCCTGCCATTGCGTGGTGACGGTCAGGAACCCGGTGGTGCGCACCGCCGACACACCGATATCGTAGCCCTGCAAGCGGATGGCTTCGCCAAAATCAACCGTCAGGTTGTGGGGCATCTCCTGCGGCACCTGGTAAATCCAGGCGTAGTCCACCCCGTGGATGGTGACGACGTGGGCCGGAGATTTCTCGAAGAAGAAGCGGTCATAGGGGGGAGTGAGCCACTCGGTCGGGCGCTGCACATGCGCCAGGTAGACCACCAGATACCCCGCCTGCTCCGGCAGCAGGTCGCCATCTCGCGTTTCCCGCGCCGCATGCACCTCCGGTTTCAGGTAGGGGTTCAGGAGTTGCGGCAGCCGCGCCACCGTGACCACGCCGGTGCTGTCGGGTTGGCGGTTCAGCCACGCCCCCACCTGCCCGAACCCCTCGCCCCACCCGACGACGAACGTTCGCGCCCCTGCTGGTGCGCCCCCGAGAAGCTGGTTGAAATAGGTGATGGGGTAGGGGTGGTACCAGGCAACATTGACCAGCGCCACCAGCGCAATGACCGCCGTGATAATGCCTCTGATGCCGGTGGGGGCCGAAGCAAGCGGGGGGTGGTTCCCGGGCGGGCTTGCTGCGTCTTGCTCCCCGTGCGCTGTTCGGTGTCCCCACCCCCATCCTCCCACCAACCCGATGGCCGCCAGGATGTTCACGGCGGGGAAGACCGGAACGATGTAGCGGTTGAACTTCAGCGGAAACAGGCTCATCGCCAGGATAAACAGGATGACGAAACCCACCAGCGCTGTCACACTTCGGAGTTCCATCCCCCGACCCTTGCCCCCCGACCCCCGACCCCATAGGGCGAAAGGAAGGAACAGGAGACCTACCATTGCCCACGGGGTCATCCGGAGCGCCAGCGCGACCGGGTAGAACAGCGGGCCGGGCGATGAGACCTCGCGTCCCAGGAAGAAGTTCCCCAGGCCGTGGGGACGCCCGCCCTCAACCTCCACGCCAAAACGGATGGCCTGATATCCGTGGAGCGGGTTGACCCAGAACGCTGGCCAGAGCGCAAAGACTGTCACCCCACCGAGGAGCAACCAGACCAGGAAGGGCGCAAGCCGCGGAGCAAGGAAGGAGAAGGATAGGAAGCTGGCCCACCCTGCCGCTCCCTCCGGTTTGGGTTCGGTCGGGGAGGGGGGCACGGGTTGCCGCTGGCTGAAGAGCGCCACCAGACCTACCAGCGGCACTAGCACCAGCGCCGGTATCTTGCTGAGGATGGCCAACCCCATCGTGATGCCCGACACTGCGAGCCAGGCAGGATGGTGACGGTGGTTCCAGTAGAGACCGGCAGACAGCAAGCTCAGGGTTACGAAGGTTGCCAGCAGGCCATCCATGTGCAGCAGGCGGTTGAAGGCGAGCACAAAGGGGTCGGTGGCCCAGAGCAGCGTCGCCAGAAACGCCACCGCAGACGGAACCATCCGCCGCAGCATCGCATAGCCTGCCAGGATGCCCGCCGCGTTGACCAGTGCTGTGGGCAGGCGATAGATGGCCAGCGTCACCGCATAGGGTTCGCCGTTCAGGATGCTCGCGCTGCTCAGGAGACGGTGGAGAAAGACCCCCACGCTCCCGAGCCACATGGTTGTTATGGCGGGGTGGCCTTCAAATGGCATCGAGGCGTAGTCCCCTGACTCCAGGACATCCAGGAAGGTATGGGCGTGCGTTATCCAGGTGGTGGCTTCATCGATGGTGAGAAACTGCCCCAGGCTCACCACATGCAGCCCCACCGCCACCAGCGCGATGGCCACGTAGCTCAGGAAGACCCGGGGGAGCGTATCGGTATATCGGTTCAACATGGCTCTATGGTATCACAGGCATCACAAGTATCACAGGTATCACAGGTATCACAGGTATCACAACAGGTCGTGTGGCTACTCAATCGTTAGCGGCTCCAGCACCAGCGCGTCCCTCCCGTCGTCGGGGGCACCCGGCTGTCTGGGAACGGGGCCACGCAGCGGCAGGCGGGTGAAATCGTCCGGTCGGTAGAGGCCAAGCGCCACCCAGTACGGCCCCGCGGGCAGGTCAGGTGGCAGCAGGACCGGGTGCTTCCAGCGGTAGTAGCGGTGGGGCTGCCAGGTGGAGGTCGGCGCATCGGAGCCAGCCGGGGGCACATCGGCGTGTCCCACCAACTTCCCGTCTTCGTCCAGCACATGCACGAAGAGCCGGTAGTCTTCTGGGACGGGCGCACGGGCCTGCCACTGCGTGGTGACGGTCAGGGAACCGGTGGTACGCACCGCCGACGCGCCGATATCGTAGCCCTGCAAGCGGATAGCTTCGCCAAAACCGACCGTCAGGTTGTGGGGCATCTCCTGCGGTACCTGGTAAATCCAGGCGTAGTCCACCCCGTGGATGGTGACGACATGGACCGGGGGCACTCGCTGGTAGAACTGGTCGAAGGGCGGGAGCGCCTCCCCCCACACATTGCGAACGTAAATCACCACGTAGCCAGTGCGGTCGGGGAGCGTCTCCCCTCTGGCGGGGCTGGCATAGACCCCCTCTTTCAGGTAGGGACGCAGCGAATAGACCGTCGAACTCAGCGTCACGACCCCGGTGCTGTCCGGCTGCTGGTTCAGCCACGCCGCCACCTGTTCAAGCCCCTCGCCCATCCCGACCAGAAAGGTGTCGGCTCCGGCGCGGTGGCCACCAAGCGCCTGGTTGAAATAGGCCATCCCATAGGGGTGCCACCACACGGCATTGACCAGGGCAGCCACCCCCAGGAGACCCACCAGCGCATACCGTCCCCCCGTCGCTGTCCACGCCTTCCACCTCGGGCCGGGCGCGAGGTGCGCCATTCCCCAGAGCAACCCGAATGCCGCGAGTGTGTCAATGGCGGGGAAGATGGGCACCAGATAGCGGTTCAGTTTCTTGGGGAAGAGCGTCACCCCCGCAACGAACAGGATACAGAACCCCGCCAGCACCGCCAGGTTTCGGAGTTCTGCCCCTCGTCTCTCGTCCCCCGCCCTCTGCCCCCACAGGGCCAAGGGAAGGAGCAGGAGACCCACCAGGGACCAGGGTGTCGTCCGCAGCGCCAGCGCCACGGGGTAGAAGAGCGGCCCGGGGGTGGGGTCGTCCTGCCCCAGGAAAAAGTTGCCCTTTGAATGGGGGGCCGCTGCCTCCACCTCCACCCCTACCCACAGCAGGTCATAGACCTTCATCGGGGCCGCCCAGACCGCCGGCCAGACCATGACCATGGTAAGCACGAAGATAGCTCCCCAGGCGAGGAGCGGCAGCAGCCACGACCACGAATGCGACCGCGACCACGACCAGGACTGCGACCAGAACCACGGCGAGCGGGAGGGTTTGCGCGTCTCATCGAGCGGGGAGGTGCGGACGGAGCGGGGCCAGTCCGAAGCCAGCGCCAGCACTCCGACCACCGGTACGACCGCGACCCCTGTGGACTTGCTCATCATCGCCAGGGCCCCGCAGACCGCGGAAAAAACCAGCCAGCCAGCGTGACGAGGAAGGGGGGACCAGTAGCCACAGGCCGCCAGCAGGCTCAACATAGCAAAGGTTCCGTTCAGGCCATCCACGTGCAGCAGGCGGTCAAACCCGATAATGAAGGGGTCAGTTGCCCAGAGCAGCGCCGCGAGCAACGCCGTGAGGGGAGGGAGGATGCGTCGGAGCAGGCCATACCCGACCACCACGCCGGCCCCGTGGGTCAGCGCTACGGGAAGCTGCATCAGCGCCAGACGGACCGGAAAGGTGTCTTCGACCACGCCCCACGCCAGCAGGAGCCGGTGCAGGAGGATGCCCGCGCTGCCGAGCCACATGGTGGTGACGCCGGGGTGCAGCGAAACGGCGGTCGCCCCGAAGTCGCCGGTTTGCAGCGCTTCCAGGAACGTTGCCGACCGCCGCATCCAGAAGCCCCATTCGTCGCCCATCACAAAGACCCCCAGGTCGGCCACACGCAGCGCGAGTGCCACGACCCCGATGGCCAGGTAGCTCAGGAAGACCCATGGGGGGGAGTATCGGTTCAGCATGGCTCTATGGTATCACAGGTTCGCGTGGTCACTCAATCACCAATCAACACGGGTTCCAGGAATAGCACGTTGTCTCCGTCGTCGGGTGCGTCCGGATGGACAGGAACCGGGCCGTGGAGCGGCAGGCGGGTGAAGTCGCCCGGGTCGTAGAGGCCAAGCGCTACCCAGTAGGGGCCGGCGGGCAGGTCGGGCGGCAGGGGCACCGGGTACCTCCAGAGGAGATAGCGGCCCGGCTGCCAGCGTTCTGCCTGACCTATCAGGTGGTGCAAGGGGACATCCACCTGTCCCACCTTCTGCCCCTGCGCGTCCAGCACATGCACGAACACCTTGCAGGCTTCGGGGAGGGGGGAGCAGGCTTGCCACTGCATGGTCAGCGTCAGGACCCCGCTTGCCCGCACCGCCGTGGTATCGAGTTCGTAGCCGCTGACCTGCACGACAGAGCCGAAACGGGCATCCAGGTGGTGGGGCATGTCCCGCGGCGGGACGTGGTAGATCCAGACGTAGTCAACGCCGTGGATGGTCACGGTGTGCAGCGGGAGGGTGCGACCGTAAAAGCGGTCGTAGGGTGGGGGAAGCGGGCGCTGCACATCCCGAATAGAGATGACTACATAGCCGGCTCCGTCGGGGAGGCGGTGGTGCTCGGCGTTGGCATACGCCCCCGGCTGGAGAAAGGGGCCGAGCACCGAACGCAGCCGCGTGACGGTGACGACATCGGTGATATCTGGCTGCTGGTTCAGCCACGCTGCTGCCTGTTCCAGCCCTTCGCCCCACCCGGTGAGAAAGGCCCAGGCCCCGGCCCGCGCTCCGCCGAAAAGTTGGTTGCCATAGACAATGGCGTAGGGGTGGTACCAGGCAGCATTGAGCAGGGCCGCAACGACCAGGAACACCAGACTTGCCACTCGCACCCTCCGCGCCCATTGCTGGACCTTTTGCGCCAACCACTCCACGCCCCCTAGCAACCCGACCGCCGCGAGGATGTCGAGAGCGGGGAAGGCCGGTACCACGTAGCGGTCGAGCTTTTTGGGAAACAGGCTCAACCCCACGACAAAGACTACCACAAACCCTGCCAGCACGACGAGGCTTCGGTTTTCTAACTGCCGATCCCCGACCCCCGACC
>DAOTUF010000238.1:0-3399 GCA_034437495.1 Chloroflexaceae bacterium
CCATTGATTTCATTCACCGCATTGAGTACCATATCAAGCCCACCACGACCGACGAGATGCAGGAACGGCCCCTCGAACTGCCCGACAACGTGTGTCTGGTGGACCTGCCCGGCGTGGGCGGCCCCAAAATGCACGACCTGCTGATTCGCCGCAGCATCGAAGAGGCGGACGTGCTGGTGTTCATTGTGGCGTGGCCGCGGGTGCTCTTCTCCAACCGCGCCAACCTGATCCGCTGTGTCCAGGACTATTTTGGGCGCGATGGCGGGACGGACATTGCCGAGCGCAATTTCTTTGTGCTCAATCGGTGGGACGCCGTGAAGGACCCGGAGCAGTGGAACGACATCATGTACGAGTTGATGCGGATGGCGGCCCCCGACTATGCCACCCGTCCTGGCCTGGCCCGCCGCGGTGGAGAGCAGCCCTACTTCAAGGTTTCGGCGCTGATGTCCTACCTCGCGCAGCGGGCGTTGCTCACGGGCAAGCTTGAACGGTGGGACGAAAAAGATTACCAGGCAGAGTACCAGGCTTTTGCGACCAGAATGGGGATTGATGCCGATGACCATGCGACCATCTTGCAAACCAGCAACGTTCCGCTGCTGGCCGAACAACTGATGAAGTTCGTCAGCGAGCGCCGGATAAGCCGGCAGATTGACGACGGGCGCTCCCACATTGATACGGTTATCCAGAACCTCATCAATATGTACGTCGCAAAGCTGCGCACCGAACTGAAGTCCCGCGGGATAGACTATGCCTGGTACCACGGCGTCCCCGATATTGAAGAGCTGCTCAAGTTCCTGAAGGAGCAGGACTTGAGCCGGGCGTCGTCGCTGCTGGATGAATACGAACAGCGCTTGATTGAACTGGTTTCGCGGCAGCTTCGAGGCAAGCACTTTCATAACCTCGATCCGCTGTTGGAGCAATTGCGGGGCGAGGTTGACCGTATCAACGCCCACCTGACCGCCACGCTCATGGCGAAGATGCGCGAGTTCTGGGAAAAGGCGTCCGTTTCGGGCTACGACCGCTCCGATGCGTCGGTGGTGGCGCACCGTCTGGACCAGGTGCTTATGGGGAATGTCGAGGTGTTTCTCTGGGACGAACTGACCAGCCACCTGCGAACGCTGGTGGATCCGCTCATCCAGGCGTATGAAGCGGCGCTGAAGACCAACGATGTCCGCAACCAGGTGCTCCAGCTCGGGTTGAGCCAGGCGCATGCGTCGGGGGTGCTGAGTGCCATTGACAACCTGGTCCAGACCATGCGCCAGCGCTTGATCCAGTTTAGCGAGCGCATTGCGCTGGTCTACCTCCTCGACCCTTCCGGGCGCATTACCAACAAGGCCATCCTCTCGCAGCAGGGGGCGGAGGCGTCGAAACGCGCCGTTGAGGAACAGCGCCTTGTGGCTCTGCTGCCACACAGTCCCTACCGCGTGGAAGATTTCCAACCCTTCGTCGCGGCGGTGCTCAAGCGGTATGAAACGCTGCTCAACCAGCAGTGCGTCCATGCCATGCTCCACGTGTTCTACTATGAGCTGATTGGGATTGAGGATGGGTTGATGACCGCGCTGAACAGCTTCTTCACACGCGTTCGCAGTATGGTGGTGACGGACACGGCCTTTTGCAAGCAGGTGCTCTCTGCCGACGCGGGGTGGGACCGCGTCCACGCCCTCATCGAGGTGCTTCGCTATCTCAGCCAGCTGCACAACAGCGGAACGGTGGAAACGATGTTGTATGAAACAGCGGCGGCGAGTTGAGCCAGAAGCGAAGGGCTGGCCCGGTCTGGCCTGGCGACGGGGGAGAACTGGCGGGAACCGTGAGGAACCAGCAGGAACGGACGCAGCATGAACGTGCAGATGACTTGGAAACCCTTCAAGTCAAGAACTAGTCGTGCCGCGGCGGCCCCCCCCCGGCTCCGGCCCTTCCTGAAGTGGGCCGGGGGCAAGTCGCGGTTGCTTGGCCAGTTGGGAAGCCACTTCCCCGGCGACCTCCCCTCCGGAAGCATCCGTCGCTATGTCGAGCCATTTGTAGGGGGGGGGGCGGTGTTTCTGCACCTCGCCTCCCTTCGCAAGACCGGGCAGCAGGTCATTGCCGACGTGAACCAGGAGCTTGTCCGGTGCTACCGCACCATCCAGCGAGATGTGGCGTCGGTGGTGGCCTGCCTGGAGGAGATGCAGGAACGCTACCTTCAGGCCCCCCCCGAAGAGCGCAAGACGATGTTCTATGCCATTCGGCGGGAGTTCAACGCCCGCCGCCCGACCAGAGACCGAGACCGAGACGCAGACCAGGACCGAGATGGGAGCGCCGACCGGTTCAGTCGGGTGTGGGTCGAACGCACAGCGCAGATGATTTTTCTCAATCATACCTGCTTCAATGGCCTGACCCGCTTCAATTCCAGGGGGGAGTTCAATGTTCCGTTCGGGCGGTATAAGCACCCGCGCCTCTACGACCGGGACAACCTGCTGGCGTGGGCGGATATCTTGCAGCATACGACCATTCTGTGTGGCGACTTCACCATCTGCGCTCCCTACGTGGACCGGCACACCTTCGTGTACCTCGACCCCCCCTACCGGCCCATCAGCAAGACCGCGAGCTTTACGGCCTATTCCCGCCACGCTTTCGATGATGCCGACCAGAAACGCCTGGCGGTATTCTTTCGGGAACTGGACCGGGTGGGGGCGAAGGTGATGTTGAGCAACTCGAACCCGAAGAATGAAAACCCGCACGATACCTTCTTCGAGGAACTCTACGCAGGATATCGCATATCAACGGTGATGGCAGCACGGGCTATTAACTCGAACGGGCAGAAGCGGGGGTATATCTCAGAACTCGTTATTACAAACTACTAATAGCAAACTATGACAGAGAAACTAACAACTGAAAGAGGACGAGATAGAGCCTGGGAAAGCATTTTCAATACCTATAATATTTACGACCATGATTTCACAACTCACCCTTTCAGGATTACCGCCGAGCAAATCAAACAAGCGACGAAGCATCTTTCTTCGACTACTGAGCGTGAAGTAAGAATACTATGTAAACAGGATACGCGCCAAAGCCGTCCAAACGTTTTTCAAGAACGGGGGCTTTTCATTTTGCCTGTGAAAAATGGTCAGTATGTTGTGGTTCAAGGCGAAGGGTATGTTGATATCCCTGATATCCAGGGTAAACCAGAAAAACACCCATCAAAACTTGACTTCGACATTGACACTGCAAGAGTTGGCAACTCGGAGATGCAACACCTGGATTATGCTTTTGCAACGAGTCTCGTGCGAACGTTTTTGCATGATGATTCTCTCGTCCTGACAATCAGAGGCAGGAAATATACTCCCAATGTGGGGTTTAGCTTCCGTGTCGGAAAGCAAGGTATTGAAGTGAGAAGCGTGCAAACGGAAGTAGATGCTGGAT
>DAOTUF010000239.1:0-6160 GCA_034437495.1 Chloroflexaceae bacterium
ACGCCACGCCCGGCTCGGCCCGCTGGACGACGCGGTGTGGACGCGGGGGGTGATGCCGGGGATAGAGGAGGTTTCTTGAAAATATACCTTATGCGTACTCGTGCTACAAAAGAGCAAATGGAAAACATGCTCCAAACACTTCATACCTACATCAAAGTAGCTGTGGATGTTCAACGGGAGATTCTTGCTGGAGGTGGGGAATTTCACGCCGATTGTGAAACCGTTTTGCTTGAGGATGGTAGTAATCAAGAGGACCTTTGGGGAGCGGACTGGTACCCATCAACCCAGGAAATAGTTTACGATGCTCTCATAAATATTCGCCCGCGCCAGAATAATCGTTCAATGAAAATAGGAGATCCGCGTATTCGTGAACGTGTTACTGAGATTATGCATCGTCTGCTAGGTGAATCATGAAAGACTGGGCATCTATCAGAGAACGCTACCTGCGGGATGGCATACCGGTTCGGTTGGGTGGGTTGGCAACAAACCTGGGCCGCGTTGACTCCTTCTCCCACCATCCTGATCATCAGGAGGTCGTTGAAAGTTTGCTTGAGGAGAGCAAGTTCTTCATTGAATGGGTGGCCCCGGAAGCCAGGATAGAGGTGGCTGCCGAACTGGTTGATTTGCAGCGGCAGCTTGCCCGCTGGCACCTGCACTGGGCGGACCTCTGGGCAGACCCGGAGCAGCGCATGGCGGTAGCGCAACAGGCACGGGGTTGGTCGGACCGGGTGCTGGAGATGTCGGGATTGTTGGAAGGGTAGCAACTAGACGATGGCCTACACCCATTTCACGCTGGAGCACATCAGCAAAACGTTTGCCCTCACCATCGAGGAGGGGCACGACCTGTTTGTGGCGGCTCCGAAGGTAGAGGCCAGCACCTTTCTGAGCGGCTACCTGGAACAGACCGTGCCTCTGGCGCTGGCGATAAGCACCGAGAAAGCCAGATCGGAACTGATTATTGCTCCCATCCTGGTCGAACTGCGGCACCGCCTGAACAACCAGATCAGCTTGTTTTCCGGAGTGGACTTCCCGGTGGCCCCGGAACAGGGTCTCAACGGCGTCTGCGATTTCCTTATCAGCCGCTCCCGCCAGCAAATCTACATCTCCTGCCCGGTGGTGGCGCTGGTGGAGGCAAAGAATGACAGCATCAAGAGTGGGTTGGCGCAGTGTATGGCTGAAATGCTTGCGGCGCGGATGTTCAACGAACGGGAGGGAAGCGGCATTGAAGTGGTCTACGGTGCGGTGACAAACGGAAGCCAGTGGAAGTTTCTCAAACTGCACTCGGACACGCTGCTCGTGGATGTGCGAGACTACTTCATTGATAACCTGCCGAAGATTCTGGGGATACTGGTTGAGATGGTGTCGGAACAAGGGAGCGGAGAGGTAGGATAAGCCGTGCAACTCACCTACTGGATGTATCAGGGCACCGCACACCACGGCGTCGGGCGCATTGCCAACAGCCTGCGCGGGGTGCAGGCGGTGTTTCACGCCCCCCAGGGCGACGACTATGTGAATACCATTTTTACCATGCTGGAGCGCACCCCCGACCTGCCCCACATGCACACCAGCGTGGTGAGCAGCCGCGACCTGGCGCAAGGAACGCTGCGCCTCCCCGCTATGCTGAAGCAGGTTGAGGCCGCCACGCGCCCGGACCTGATGATTGTGGCGGCGAGTTGCAGCACCGTGCTGCTCCAGGAGGACTTGCAGCGCGTGGTAGAGAGCGCCGGGGTGGAGACCGAGGTGCTGGTCTATGATGTCAACCCCTTCCGCGTGCAGGAGGTGGCCGCCAGCGAGGGGCTGTTCACCACGCTGGTCCAGCGCTACGCCCGCCCTCATCCCCTCACCTCCTCACCCAGTGTCAACCTGATAGGCCCGTCGTCGCTCGGCTTTCACACCCGCTCCGACCTGGTATGCTTGCGGCGGATGATGGCGGCGCTCGGGGTGCAGGTCAACGTGGTGGCTCCGTGGGGAGCAAGCCTGGCAGACCTGGCACGGTTGCCCGCGGCGTGGGTCCATGTAGCTCCCTACCGCGAGCTTGGCTCCGGCGCGGCGCAGTGGCTCGAAGAGCAGTTCGGCACCCCGGCGCTGTGCGATGCGCCCATCGGGGTGAAGCCGACGCTGGCGTGGCTCCACCGCCTGCTTGACCTGCTCAACGAGGTGGGCGCACGTAGCCACAGCGGGAACGGGAAAAACCAGCCGGCCCCCACCCTCACCATGCCCCCCCTGACGGCCTTCTCGCTCGATGGCCTGAGTGCGCCAAGCGGCGTGCCCTGGCTTGCCCGCACCGCCGATATGGAGAGCTTCAGCCGCAAGCACGCGCTGGTGTTTGGCGATGCCACGCACACCGTCGGGGTGGCCCGCTTTTTGCACGACGAGTTGGGGATGGAGATAGCGGGGGTGGGTACCTACCTGACCAACGAGGCCGATTGGATACGGGCACAGCTCGGGGATATCCTGAAGCAGGGGGACGACCTGCTCGTCACCGACCAGTTTCAGCGCGTGGCCGAGCACATCGAGCAGACCACACCGGACCTGGTATGCGGCACCCAGATGGAGCGCCACAGTTCGCGCCGGCTTGATATTCCCTGTCTGGTCATTGCTCCCCCCACGCACATCGAAAACCACCTGCTCGGCTACTACCCCATGCTCGGCTTCGACGGAGCCGACGTGATAGCAGACCGCGTCTATACGACCACGAAGCTCGGTCTGGAAAAGCACCTGATAGACATGTTCGGGAGCGCGGGGCTGGAATACGAAGAAGAGGGGGACCGGGGACGAGAAGAAGGGACCCCAGAGGCCGTGGGGGAGCAGCAGGAGCCAGCAACCAGCGGTGGGGCACGCTCCCCGGCTCCTGCCCCGGATGCCCCACCCGCCCCGGATGCACCGGACGCCCCGGTGCATCCCGTCTGGACGGCGGAGGCCGAAGCGATGCTCAAGAAGGTTCCGTTCTTTGTGCGCGGGAAGGCGCGGAAGAACACCGAACGATATGCCAGAGAGCGGGGGTATCACACCATCACGGTTGAGGTGTTTCGAGAAGCCAAAGAAGCAGTAGGGGGGTAGACGCATTAATTATGATACTTGCAGTGTATGGCAAAGGTGGCATCGGAAAGAGTACGACCAGCGCGAATCTTTCGGCGGCGCTCGCCCTGAAGGGCGCAAAGGTCTTGCAGATTGGCTGCGACCCCAAACACGACAGCACCTTCCCGCTGACCGGCACCTTGCAGGATACGGTGATAGATGCACTGGACGCCGTAGACTTTCACCACGAGGAAGTGACCATTCCCGATGTGGTGAAGCAGGGCTTTGCAGGGGTCAGCGTGGTGGAGGCCGGCGGCCCGCCCGCCGGGAGCGGGTGCGGGGGCTACGTCGTGGGCGAGACGGTCAAGCTGCTGCAAGAGTTTGGCCTGTACGATGAATATGACGTCATCCTGTTCGATGTGCTTGGCGACGTGGTGTGCGGGGGGTTCAGTGCGCCGCTCCAGCACGCCGACTACGCACTTATCATTGCCTGCAACGACTTCGACAGCATCTTTGCCGCCAACCGCCTGTGTATGGCGGTAGAGCAAAAGAGCGTTCGCTACCGCGTGAAGCTGGCGGGCATCATCGCCAACCGCGTGGACTATGAGCACGGCGGGGGGGTGTCGCTGCTCGAACAATTTGCCGAGCAGGTGGGCACGCGCCTGGTGGCGCAGGTGCCCTACCACGACCTGATACGCCGCAGCCGCCTGGCTGGAAAAACCCTGTTTGAGATGGAACATTCGGAGCAGGCGCGGTGTACGGCTCCCTTCGAGCGGTTGGCCGATGACCTTCTGAACGGCCCCACGGGAGTAGTACCGTCGCCAATGGGGGACAAAGAGATTTTTGAGGTGATAGGTGGCTGGCGATGACATTTGATGTGGTGCAGCATAAGGCAAAGCTCCAGACCTACTTCGATGGGGTCGGGTTTGAGCGCTGGTCGGCTATCTACGGGCAGGGACCGCTGACAGGGGTGCGCCGCTCAGTGCGGGACGGGCACGCCATCATGATGGACCGCGCCGAAGCGTGGCTGCTGGAGCAGAGGTTGCCCCCTCATGCCCATATCTTCGACGCCGGGTGCGGGACCGGGTTGTTCAGCATTCGCCTGGCGCAGCGCGGCTTCCGGGTGACAGCCGCCGATATCGCCCCCCAGATGGTGCGCACCGCCAGAGCGCAGGCGCAGCAGGCCGGTGGGGATATCGCAGACCGTATTCACTTTGTGGTGGGGGACCTGGAGGTGGTGGGAGGAACCTACGATGCGGTGGTGTGCTTCGATGTCCTGATACACTACCCGCGCCCCGGCTTTGCCCAACTCTGCTCCCGCCTGGCGCGGTTGAGCCGCGGCCCCCTCATCATGACCTACGCCCCCTACAACCATCTGCTGGCCTTCAAGCACTGGGTAGGCGGCCACTTTCCCCAGAACCAGCGCCGCACCGACATTCAGATGATGCCAGATACGTTTGTGCGGAAAACTCTGGAAGGGGAGGGGATGCGGGTTCGGCGGCAGGTGCCGGTGAGCTGCGGGTTCTACCATGTCATGCTGCTGGAAGCCGAAAGAAAAGCGTTTCTGACCAGGTTCGGGCGGGTGCGGTTCTGATATCCATTGCAAAAGGGATAAGGGAAAGGGAAAGGGAAAGGGAAAGGAGGGAAAGGAAAGCGCGAAAATGTGTACGGGGGTTTCGACTGGTTCTTTGCACGTTGTCTCCACAAACGTCTGTTGTCCTTACGTAAGCTACCAAGGGGGTTCCTATGCGCTTTGTCTTCCTGACCATGGAGGTCACAAATAATGTTGCCCTGCGTGAAGCCGCCAACGTCCTGCGGCGCGACCATGGCGTCGAGGTCGATATCCGGCTCTACAATGTCGCGCTCCTGCGGGGAGAAGAAGCCTGGCAACAACTGGCAGAGGATGCCACCAGCGCTGATTTCATTTTCGGTTCGATGCTCTTTGGTGAGGAGATGGTTCGCCCATTGCAGCGGATTCTCGAACAGGCTGCGTGTCCCATCTGCATCATCACCAGCAATCCCGCGTTGATCCGCGCAACCCGGTTGGGGAAGTTCAATCTCCATTCGTTTGGGGAAGAAACGGAGAGCGGGCGGCTTCAGCAGTGGATGGGCAAGTTTCGCCCCAAACACGGGCAGGGGGAGAGCCAGCGCCAACTTTCCCTGGTGCGCGGCCTGAGCAAACTGCTCAAGCTCATTCCTGGACGCGCCCGCGACCTCTACACCTACATCTGCTCCCACCAGTACTGGCTCAACGGCTCTGCCGAAAACCTGAGCCGTATGCTGTGCATGATCATTGAGCGCTACGTACCGGGGAACAAAGGGCGTCTCCCCGTCCAGGACCCCCTTATCTACCCCGACGTAGCGCTCTACCACCCCGACGCCCCAGAACCCTTTGTAGACCTGGCGAGCTACCAGAAGTGGCAAAAGAGTCGCAAGATGAAGCTTGACCGCGGGTGTATCGGCCTGCTCTCCATGCGCTCTTCGGCGCTCGGGGGCAACACCGCGCATATCGAAGCCCTGACCCGCGCCCTGGAATCTCAAGGCATCAGCGTGCGCATCGCCTACAGCGGCGGGTTGGACTTTCGCCCGGCCATTGAGAAGTTCTTTCGGAACCCTGGCAAGAAGGGACGCAAAAAGCAGCCCTCCCCCAACACCGATACCTCGATTGACCTGCTGCTCAACGGCACCGGCTTCTCCCTGGTCGGCGGCCCGGCCGAGAGCCGGCCCGCCGAGTCGCGGGCCGCGCTGGAAGCGCTGAACGTTGGCTACCTGGACCTGATTCCGCTGGCCTTTCAGCGTGTGGACGAGTGGAAGCTCGATGACCGCGGACTGGCTCCCATCCAACTGGCGCTGAGCGTGGCCGTCCCTGAGCTTGACGGAGCCGCGGAGCCGCGGGTCTATGGCGGCCCGATGAACGGCAGCGACCGCACCCTCCCCATCCCGGACGAGGTGGACCTGACGGCCCGGCGGGTGACGCACCGCGTGGGGCTGCGGAAGAAGCCCAATGCCGAAAAGAACGTTGCCATTGTGCTCTTCAACTTCCCCCCCAACCTGGGCAGCGTCGGGACTGCGGCCTACCTGGATGTGTTTGCCAGCCTGCACCGCCTGCTGCTCGAACTGAAGGCCAGCGGATATACCGTTG
>DAOTUF010000240.1:0-2517 GCA_034437495.1 Chloroflexaceae bacterium
AAGAAGTTCGACAGCGCTTGTCTCAGGTCTGCGAATACCTGCTCGGTGGCACACTTCGTGGTGTCCATCACGAACGGGAACTGTTCTCGCTTGATGCGGTTAAACTCGGTTTTCAGGTCGCCGACGAGCAGGAGGTTGGTCTGGGCTTTCCAGGCTTCGCGCATGAACGCCACCGCCCAGTTCCAGGCAAAGCGGGCATTGCCTGCAGCCTTCCGAAAATGCGGCTCCTGCTCAGGGGCCGGGTTCAGTCGGATCTTGTGTGCTCGTTGGATGGTGCGCATTCTGAGTACTCCTGTTCACTTTCGGGTAGATTTTGCTCATCTAGCTCTACCTCCTTAACACTGGTCCCAACTCAAGAAAACGACAAATGATAGTATGAGGTAGGGAGAAAAAGAAAAGACACCCCTCCAGGGATGGTGCCTTGACCCTGGGGGAAGGGTCAGGCGTTCATTCCCAGTCCCCGGGGGGGGTCAGGACTTCATCCAATCCAAATCAACGTAGGTGGTGGAACCGTATCGATTCGCTGCTTCAGGGATGCCCCTGGATATCGGGCGGATCATCAGGGTTCGTACTATATCTAGTGTTCTCTTCTTATGTGTACCACTATATCCAGGGCTTCTGGATTGATAGTCTATCACGAGAAAGGAGGATTGTCAATCGTGCCAAAGCCGTGCTCTCCCGGCCCCCCTCCCTATCAGTGACCCGGGATGTGCTATAATAACTGCTAGTGCAACTAGATGCATCAGCGAGGTATTGCAATGCCCCACTGCCATACGTTTATCGAGGCGCTGCGCCAGCGCGGATACCGCGTGACGCCACAGCGCGAAATGATTATCGAGACCATTGCCCACAGCGGGCAGCACATGACCGCCGAGGAGGTGTCGGAGGTGGTGCGGACCCGCGCAAAGTCGGTCAACGTTGCGACGGTCTATCGCACGCTTGATTTTCTCGTCAAGGAGGGGATGGCAAGCCGCCTTGACCTGGGCGGCGGGAAGGTCGTCTATGCCACGGCGAAACACGGCCCCCACCTCCACCTGGTGTGTCGGCAGTGCGGCGCAGTGATGGAGGGGGAACTTGACGAACTGGCTCCCCTGTGCCAGCAGATGCAGCAGCACATGCAGCAGCGCTATGGCTTCTTGTTTGACCTGAACCATCTTTCTCTCTCCGGGCTGTGTGCTGGCTGCCGTGGCGATGAGGCGGGAGGGCGAGTAAGTGAAGGGAATACGTAAAGTGAGGATAATTAGGAGGATGATAGGAGGATGAGCATGGGAGAACGTCGGTCATGGGTCAGGGTCGGTTGGAACACTGGTCGTTCCGTGGTGGTGGTATTGCTGCTGGTTCTGGTGATGGGGGTGCTCCTGCTGACAGCAGGATGTAGCGACGAGGAGGCGCAAGCCCCACCCCCTCCCCCCACAGCGCCACCGGCTCCGATGGGGGAACAACCCCCCACAACCCTCCCGTTACCGTCACCAACAACTGATAGCCCCGCTCCGGTCCCTACCACCGCAGCTACCGGGACGCTCCAGGTGCGGGCAAATGGAGAAGATTTCATCCGACAGGGGTTCGTCTCCAAAGATGGCTGGTCCATCAACTTCGACCACGTCTATCTGACGCTGGCCGATATCACCGCTTACCAGGCCGACCCGCCCTATGATGCCCACACGGGGGGCGAGGTTCAGGCGATAACAACGGTGCGCCTGGCGGGACCGTATACGGTGGACCTTGCAGAAGGGGATGAGAACGCGGCTCCTGTGCTGGTTGGCGAGGTGGAGGCTCCGGCGGGCCACTACAACGCGCTCTCCTGGAAGATGGTGCGGGCGGCGGGGGGAGTTGCCCCGGGCGCAGTGATTATGATGGAGGGAACGGCAGCGAAGGACAACGAAACCGTGACCTTCCGTGTGGCGCTCGACCAGGAGCAGGAGCACCGGTGTGGGGACTACGTAGGGGATGAACGCAAAGGGTTGCTCTCGCCGGGCGGGGTGGCCGACCTGGAAGCAACCTTTCACTTTGACCACCTCTTCGGTGATGCAGAAACGCCGCTAGACGACCCCCTGAACGTGGGTGCCCTGGGCTTTGGCCCGCTGGCAACCCTGGCCCAGACCGGGACGCTGGAGGTAGACCAGGCAGCGCTTCGAACGGCGCTCGCAGCAGAAGACAATGCGAAGCTGGAAAACCTGCATCTGGCGCACGTTGGGGAAGGGCACTGTTTTGCGGTCGGGCATTGAGGCGACCGGTCAGGGAAGAAAGGGAGAAAGGGAGAAAGGGGCAAGGACGGAATGACAGGGACATCGGTGCGGTGGGTTGGAGCGATGCTGTTCATCTTGCTGGCAACTGGCGGGGTCGGGGTCGCACTGGCGCATGGGTCCCACGTCACGGCGGTGACGAGGACCGCAACCGTCACGGTGGTTGACATTCGGGCGACCTACGACAGCGGCGAGCCGATGGCCGGCGGTCAGGTGACGATCTATGCCCCCTCCGACCCCTCCACCCCCTGGCAAACCGGGCAGTGCGATGCGG
>DAOTUF010000241.1:0-4420 GCA_034437495.1 Chloroflexaceae bacterium
CTTCCTGGGTCTCGTTTTGAACCAACTCCGTATACTTGCCTCCATCCAGGCAGGCGTTGAAGGCTTCGGTGTTCAGCCCCAGTTCGGCGGCAAACTGCTTGAGATTTTCGCTGGTGAAATCGCGCTTCCCTTCGACGGCGAGGCGGTGAACGAGGCGGTCGTGGTAGTCCCAGATGGCACCCTGGTCCGCGGCGCATTCGCTGGCTTCGGCGGCAAGCACGGAGCCTTCGCCCTGGTAGGCGGCGTGGCGATAGCCCATCCGGACCAGTCCTGCTTCTACGTATTGTGCTTCAATCTTCGGGGCGGTCTCATTCGAGAAACGACCGCAAAAAGGGCACTGGAAGTCGCTAAATTCGATGATGGTGACGGGGGCGTCCGGGTCGCCCTGGAAGTGGCGCGTTTGCTCGATGAGCATGGCCATCAATTCGTCGGGGGTAGCTACGTCTTCCGGTCCTGGAGATGAGGCTTGCTGCTGCTCTGTTCGCTCAATGGTCATATTCGAGGGGTCGTGTTCCCCTTCTCTGGCAGCATTGATAGCTTGCTGGAACTGTTCCACTGGCTGTGCTCCGACCAGTCGCTTGCCATTGATGAGGAACGTCGGGGTTCCACTCACTCCCAGTTCCTGGACCTGGCGGGTCTCATTGCGCACCAGGTCCGCGTACTTTCCTTCGTCCAGGCAGGCGTTGAAGGCTTCGGGGTTCAACCCTAGTTCGGCGGCAAACTGCTTGAGGTTTTCGCTGGTAAAATCACGTTTCCCTTCGACGGCAAGACGGTGAATGAGGCGGTCGTGGTAGTCCCAGAAAGCTTCCTGGTCGGCGGCGCACTCGCTGGCTTCGGCGGCCAGCACGGAGCCTTCGCCCTGGTAGGCGGCGTGGCGGTAGCCTATCCGGACGATACCAGACTCGATGTATTGTTCGTGGAGCAGGGGCATCGTTTCGTGGGAGAAGCGGCTACAGTAGGGACACTGGAAGTCACTGAACTCAATGATGGTGACGGGGGCGTCCGGGTCGCCCTGGAAGTGGCGGGTTTGAGCGATTACATCCCCCATAGTCGGATTGGCAGAATCGGACGGTTCGGACGGTTCGGACGGTTCGGACGGTTCGGACGGTTCGGTCGGGGGGACGGATGATGCTGTCGGGGGGGCAGTTGGTGCGGATGCTTCTGGGCCACCCGTGTCAGCGCAGGCCGTCAGGAGACTGGCTATGAGCAGGATTACCAGGCCAGTGACCCCGAACAACCAGGATGGTTTTTTCTCTGAACCAGCAGAAGAAGCAGTCATATGGTTTGAAATGTTCTGATATTCCTGATAGTCCACTTCAAAAACTCCCATTCTTTTTTTTCGATAGTTTATCCTATCTGAAGTATACCAGAATTTGTGCTGACTTCCAGCTTGCATCAGAGCGCCGGGTGTGGCACGATAGGAGGAGCAGGTTTCGGAAGGTTGTTCCACCCGTCGTGGTGGAGGGAGGGATTGCCTCATGCCGGAAGGTGAAGGGCTGATGCTCTGTGAGCGGTGTGGGAGGGTAGGAGCCACGCCCTGCGACGTCGAGATACGGCGGTCGGACGGGGGGGGAGGGCATCATTTCGAGACGGAGGTGTTTGCGCTCTGCCCGGATTGTCAGACGTTTGTTGCGGACATTCAGCCGCTCCTGAGCGAAGACGAGATTACCAGCGACTCTGACTGGCTTGCGCACATCGGGCCGGTCACGGACCTGGCCAACGAGATATCCGCTATGCAGCGGCAGATAGACCGGCTCCGCACCAGGATAACGGAGAAGAAGCAAGGGCTGCGGCTCAAGGTCCGAAAGCTGGATGAGAAGCTCAACGATGCTCAGTGGAGCAGGATGATAGCGCACCAACAGATGGCCGGTGAAACGGCGGTGGTTTTCTGGTTGGAGAAGTATTGCCGCCGGTAGGTGGTGCTCCTATGACGATTTCCCCGACCATTCCCCCCTGCGTCCCCCCTGCTGCCCGCCCTATCAGGAGCTTGCCCGGTCTTGCCGACTACCTGGCGTGTATGGCCTGCCGGGTGCGGGGAGTGGTCCTGGAGATGCTCCGTGATGGGGGGACCTGCGGTTCAATGCAGCAGCAGTTTGAGCCGTGGCGCGAGGTTCTGGAGATTGGTGCTCCTGCTGTGGAGGGGGAAGGAAAGCGGGGGAAAGCAGGGGGAGGAGAATGGGAGGCATTTGCCGAGATGTATGCACAGACGGTCATTTATGGGCTGTTTGCGGCGCGGGCCGCTGCCCCCCCCGCGAGCCGGTTCACCCGTCCGGGTGCTGCGGGACTGATGCCTGACCTGCCCCCGCTCCTGCGCGGTCTGTTTGAGGAAGTAGCCAGTCCTCACCTTGATGCCCGCCTTGCTCACGTGCTTGATGAGTGTTCACGGGTGCTGGCACATACGGACCTGACGGTCATCTTCTCTCCTGACGCTGAGGGGAGATGCCAGGCTGAGTCTGCTGTTGCTCCTTTTTTTCATTTTTATGACCGCTTTCTGGCGGCCTATCGTCCGGCCCTGCGCGACCAGCGCGGCGTCTATGCGACCCCGGAGCCGGTCGTCTCCTACCTTGTGCGGTCGGTTGACCACGTGCTGCGGGAGTGGCTCGGTTGCCCGGCGGGACTGGCTGATGAACGGGCTATCATCGTGGACCCCGCCACCGGTACGGCTCCCTTCCTGTGTGCGGTGGTCCAGCACGTCTGCGAAACGGAGGTGCGGAGACCGGTGGATACCATCGTCAGAACGAGGAGTCTGCGTGAGGTGGTGTCCGGTCTCCTGCCACGGCTCGTAGGCTTCGAGGTGCTGGTAGCTCCCTACACGGCGGCGCACCTGAACCTGGGACTGCTGCTGCGTCACTATTGGGAGCAGGATGGGGGGGGGGCCGGAAACCATGAGCCGTTGAATATCTCGCTGGTCAATGCTCTGGCTGATGAGGCAGCCATCGGGGATGTGCTGGCGGTGACTGGCTTCTCTGCGGAAGCGGGGAGAGGGGGCGCAGAAGGCCAGCCGGTGCTGGTGGTTCTTGGCAACCCGCCCTATTCCTACCAGTCGGCAGGTGGGCCGGGGGACCGCTGGATGGGGAGGCTGATTCGGGATTACTATACGGTTGATGGCAAGCCGTTGGGAGAGCGCAACCCGAAGGGGTTGCAGGATGACTATGTGAAGTTCTTTCGGCTTGCCCAGTGGCTTATCAACCAGGCCGGGGCGGGGGTCCTGGCCTATGTGTGCAATCACAGCTACCTGGATAATCCTACGTTCCGGGGTATGCGCCAGCAGTTGTTGCGCGAATTTGACGCGATGTTCATTCTGAACCTGCATGGGCATAGCAAGCGGAAGGAGCACGCGCCCGGTGGCCTGCCCGATGAGAACGTTTTCGATATTCGGCAGGGGGTGGCTATCGGGCTGTTTGTCAAGCAGGCGCGGGATTCTCGCGATGGCGCGGGGCCGTCTGATGCGTCGGTCTGGTATGCGGACCTGTGGGGCAGCCGCGGCACGAAGTTTGCGACCCTCCGTGAGCAGGATATTCGGACGACTCCCTGGCACGTGCTCACGCCTTCTGCTCCCTGGTACCTCCTGGTGCCGCATGATACGAGCAGGCAGGCGGAGTATGGGGAGGGGTGGAAGGTGACGGACTTGCTGCCGGTTCATCGTGCTGGCCTGATGACGGGGCGGGATGCGCTGACGGTGTGGGGGAGCCACGCAGAAGCCTGGCATACGGTGTGTGCGTTTGCGGCGGCGTCTCCTGAAGCGGCAAGGACTGGCTGGTCTCTGGGCAAGGATACGCAGGAATGGCAGGTGACGGCTGCGCAGGAGGATGTGAGGGCATCCGGTCCGCATCCGTCGAGGTTGACCCCCCTGCTCTACCGCCCGTTCGATGTTCGGTCCACCTACTATACGGGCCGGCCCGCGGGATTTCACAGCAGGCCCCGCGCCAGTGTGATGCAGCATATGCACGGGCGGGTCAATCTGGGGCTTGTCACCGTGCGGCAGGTGGCGGAGGGGGCGTTTACGCACCTGTTCGTTGCGGATACGCTCGTTGAATGCCGCGTGATGTTGAGCAACAAGGGATATGGCTACCTGTTCCCGCTCTATCTCTATCCCCCTCCTCAAGCACCAACACCAGCACCAGCACTCACACCGGAGCGGCGGCCCAACCTCTCCCCCGCGTTTGTGCATGACCTGGAAGAGCGCCTGGGACTCGGGTTCATTCCGGATGGTCGCGGCGACCTGCGCAGGACGGTCGGTCCCGAGGATGTTTTTCACTATCTCTATGCGCTCCTCCACAGCGCGACCTATCGCCAGCGGTATGCGGCGTTTCTAACCATTGATTTCCCGCGGGTGTTCCTGACCCGCGACCGGGGATTGTTTGCGACGTTGGCAGAAGTGGGAGCGGCGCTGGTAGACCTGCACCTGCTGCGGGTGGCG
>DAOTUF010000242.1:0-19896 GCA_034437495.1 Chloroflexaceae bacterium
GGTACGGACGAATACTATGGGCGAGGAACGAAGAACCAGATAGCAGGCCATGGCATCAGGACAGAACGGCGTTCAATCTACCCACATACCCCCGGAGACGGGATAAGGGGCCAGGTCTATGTTGCTGAAGCTGCGGAGCATAAGTTTGAGCACCCAGCTCACTGCCGCGTACACCTTTTTCATTGTGCTGGTGGCGGGTGCTCTGACGTTGAGCCTCTACCTCCACCTGCGGCAGACGCAGCGCGAAGCCATTCGCGAGCGACTGCGCGATATTGTCAGCCTGGCTTCCCCCCAGGTTGACGGAGACTTCCATTCGCTCATTGTTGCGCCAGACGACATCCGCTCGTCGTACTACCGCATTGTGGATGGGGACCTCCAGACCATGCAGGAATCCAGCGATGCTATCAGCCATCTGTATACCCTGCGCCAGATGGCCGATGGGCGGATTGTCTTTGTCGTGGACCACGGGCATACGCACCAGCATAGCCATCAACCCGTTCAGGGGCCGGGGAGTACAGAGGGTGAGCCGGCCCCCCCCTCCCGCGCCGCTGTGGGGGAGGAGTTGACCGAGGTGACACCGCTGCTTACCCGGGGGTTGGATACGATTCGGCAGGCGGTGGTGGAACCTGACCTCATACGCAACCCCTTCGGGGAGATGGTATTGTTTGGCTACGGGCCTATCTTTGACCAGTCGGGGCGGCAGGATGGGGTGCTGGCGGTCGAACTGGATGCCTCGACGGTGGTTGCCAACGAGGTCTACGCCCGGTTCATTGCCCTGGCAACGTTTCTGGCCGCCCTTCCCCCCGTGCTGCTGGTCGGGTTTTTGCTCGTTCGGAAGCTCACGGCTCCGATTGCCGAACTGGTGAAGGGGGCCGAACGCATCACCCACGGCGACCTCAACCAGCGGGTGCAGGTGCGCAGCCGCGACGAAATCGGGGTGCTGGCAGCGGCGTTTAATACGATGGCCGAGTCGCTGCAAGCCCGGATTACCTCCGAACAGCGGGCGCGGGAGGAGCTTCGGCAGTCTCACCAGCAGTTGGCCGAATATAACCTCACGCTTGAACAGCGCGTCGAACAGCGCACCGCCGAACTCGCCAGAGCTACCCGCGTGGCGCAGGAGGCCAGAGAAGCCGCCGAAGAAGCCAACCACGCCAAGAGCCAGTTTCTCGCCAATATGAGCCACGAACTGCGCACCCCCCTCAACGCGATTATTGGCTACAGTGAGATGCTCCAGGAAGACGCCATTGATATGGAGTATACGGAGATACTCCCCGACCTGAGAAAGATTTACACCGCAGGAAAGCACCTGCTCGACCTGATTAACGATATTCTGGACCTTTCGAAGATCGAGGCGGGGAGGATGGACCTGTTCCTGGAAGACATCGACCTCCCTGCCCTGATTGACAACGTGGTGTCAACTATTCAGCCGCTCGTAGAAAAGAACCAGAATGTGCTGGAAGTGCAGAACGACGGAACCGTCACGACTATCTATGCTGACCAGACAAAGGTCCGTCAGGTGTTGTTCAACCTGCTGAGCAATGCCAGCAAGTTCACCGAGCAGGGGCACATCTTGATGGAGGTTATCGGGGAGGGGGAGACGTGCTCCCCCGCTGCTCCCGTCCCTGACCCGTGCAGGCACATTATCTTCCGCATCACCGATACGGGCATCGGGATACCCGGCGAACAGATGCAGCGGCTCTTCACGGCCTTTACCCAGGCCGACGCCTCCACCACGCGCAAGTATGGCGGGACGGGGTTGGGTCTGGTCATCAGCCAGCGGTTTTGCCAGATGATGGGCGGGGATATTCAGGTCGAGAGCGAGGAAGGGCAGGGGACGAAGTTCACGGTCCGTCTGCCGGTCGAAGTGCGGCCCGAGTTGCTCCAACCCGAGAACCCGGCGGAAACGCCTGATGGAAATGATGGGGCGGAAGCCCAGATCATCCGTCCGCCTTTGGGGGTTGAGGGGTTGGTGCTGGTCGTTGATGATGACCCCGTTGTGCGCGAACTGGTGTCGCGCTGGTTGGTGCGGGAGGGGCTGCACACGGCCACGGCCACCAGCGGAGCCGAGGGGCTGCGTCTGGCACGAGAACTCCACCCCGATGTCATCACCCTGGACGTGATGATGCCGGGTATGGATGGGTGGAGCGTGCTGGCGGCGCTCAAGTCGGACCCCGCGGTTGCCGATATCCCCGTGATTATGCTGACCATTGTCGATGAAAAGGAAATCGGGTTTGCGCTCGGGGCAACCGACTACCTGATCAAGCCCATCAACGCGACCCGCCTGCTCTCGATTGTGCGCAAGAGCCGCCAGAAGGCAGAGGAGAGCGGCGTGACCGCGGGCGGTTCGGTGCTGGTGGTCGAAGATGAGGCCATGACGCGGGAGGTGCTTCAACGCACGCTGGAAAAAGACGGGTGGGATGTGACGGTGGCGGAGAATGGGCGGGTTGCGCTGGAGCAGATGAACGAACAACGCCCGGACCTCATTTTGCTGGACCTGATGATGCCGGAGGTAGATGGGTTCCAGGTAGTCCGCTGCCTGCGCGAATCCCCCGACTGGCGGACTATCCCGGTCGTCGTGATTACCGCGATGGAACTGACCCCCGAAGAACGTCAACTCCTCAACGGGTCCGTTGCCCGCGTTCTCCAGAAGGCCGCCTACAGCCGCGAAGAGCTGCTCAGCGAGGTTCACCGGTTGGTGCAGTCCTGCCTGCGCCAGAAGTCGGTCCGGGTCGCCCGGTGAACCTCCTGATTGTTGGTCTGGGGGGGGTCACGCGGGCCTTTCGGCACTGGCCAGAACGGGTGCTTGCGCTGGCGCTCACGCGCCGTGGGCACACCGTCCGCGCCATCGGGACGCGGGATGCAGCCCGTCCAGCGCTGGCAAAACGGCACGAGGTGATAGAAGGGATGGAGGTAGCGCGGGTGCGTTCCGCCTACTGGCCCAACCGCGAACTGGCCCGGGCGCTGCACCAGGGGCCGCGCCCGGACCTGGTCCACCTGCTCCACCCGCGGAATGTGCTGGCGGCTCAGGTGACAGCCTGGGCGCAGAAGCACCACATCCCCACGGTCTATACCTGGCTCGGTCCCTTCCACGATGCCTACCTGACCCCCGACCGCGAACGCCCCTTCGAGACCCCCCCGACGTATGAACGGCTGGTGTTTACGCGGCGGGCGATGGTGCGGCAAGCGGTGCTCGAACGGCGGCTGCGCGACGTGCTGCGCAATTACTGGCTGCACTGGCCGCTGGCTGCCGCTACCGCGCTGCTGCCCTGCTCCGAGTTTGAGGCCGGGGTGATGCGACGGTTCGGGCTGACGCAGCCGCAAACCGTGGTGCCGCTCTGGATTGACACCCCCTTCATCCAGACCGTGCCGGTGCGCCCGCCGCTGCTCCGTGCCCCCCGCCCGTGGTTGCTCTTTGTGGGGCAGTTGACCATACGCAAGGGGTATGACCTGGTGGTGCGGGCGCTCCCCGCCATCGTGGAAGCCTGCCCCACCGCCTCGCTCCTGGTGGTGTCGGGCATCAACCAGCAGCAGCGCGATGCCCTGATGGGACTGGCGGTCGAGGCGGGGGTGCAGGAACATATCACGCTGCTCGGCTACCTTTCGGACGAGGAGCTTATCAACCTGTACCGTGCCAGCGATGTGCTGCTCTTCCCCACGCGCTACGAGGGGTTTGGCCTGCCGCTGCTGGAGGCGATGGCGGCAGAATGCCCCCTCGTTTCGACCGACATTCCCGTCGTGCGCGAAATCGTGCGCCACGGCGAAAACGGCCTCCTGGTGCCCTACAGCGATGCGGCGGCACTGGCCCGGGCCGCCATTGCCGTGATAGGAGATGAAACACTGCGGCGACACCTGGTGGAGGGGGGGCAGACAACGGTGCGGGAGCGCTACCGCGAAGAGGACCTGGTTGGACGGGTAGGGGAGATGTATGACCGCGTGGTCCGTGGCTGTCCGTCTGCGTAGCGCCCTCAACCACGCAACTCCCTGGCTGACCGTGGGGGTGGTGGTGCTCTATATCGCTGCTTTCACCGCGCTTTCCATCCTGAAGCTGGCGCTGCTGCGGCAGGGGTTTGACATGGCGGGGAACGAGCAGACCATCTGGAACACGCTGCACGGACGTCCCTTCCGCACCTCCATCTTTGCCTTTATGGACTACGACTTTGATGACGGGCCGGTGCTGCTGCAACTCCCCCTGGCGCTGCTCTATGGCATCCACCCCGCGCCCTCCACGCTGCTCTTCCTCCAGACGGCGGCGCTCGGTCTGGCGGCGTGGCCGCTCTACCTGGTGGGTCGGGAACTCCTGCCCGAACCCTGGCACGCGCTGGCGCTGGTGCTGCTCTACTTGCTCCACCCCACCACGCAGCATATCAATATGTACGAGTTTCAACTACGGGCGTTCCTGATACCCTTCGCCCTGGGAGCGCTGTTGTTCCTGCGATGGGGGCGGTGGTGGCCCTATGTTCTCTGCCTGCTGCTGATGGTCGCCACCAAGACCGAGGCCGGGTTTACGCTGGTGGCGTTTGGCTTCTATGCGCTGCTGACCCGCCGTTCGTGGCATTTCGTGCTTCCCCCCCTCCTCATCGGTCCGTTGTGGGTCGTTCTGGTGCTTGGTGTGGTCGTGCCCCACTTCAGCCGGGGGGATTTCATCCGCGACATCTACAGCTACGGCGTGCTTGGCAGCAGCGTCGGTGAGGTGATATGGAACCTGGCCACCAACCCGCTGCTCTTCCTGCGCACGATGATGGGCACACCCGAGAAGCTGACCTATGTCGGGCTGTTGTTTGGCATCCAGGGGTTTCTCGCGCTGCTCAGTCCCACCACCCTGCTGGCGCTGCCCGTCCTGGCCATGAACCTCATCGCTCCCAACCGCGTGCAGTTCAGCCTGTACTACCAGTACCCGGCCCTGGTCTATCCCTTTCTGCTGGTGGCAGCAGCAGAGGGGGTGATGGTCGTGGCGCGGGGAGTTGCCCGGCTGCGCGGGGATACTGCGCCCGGTGCCCACGCTCCCCGGGTGGTGCATGCGGGGATGGTGCTGCTGGTGGGGGGGGCGCTGGTGGCAAACGTAGCGCTCAACAATGTCGTGCTGAGTCTGGTACGCAACCACGAGTCGGCGGAGCGGGTGGCAGACGCCCGGGCTATCATTGCGCAGGTGCCGCCGGGGGTGCCGCTTGCGGCCAGCAGCTTTCTGGCTCCCCACCTGGCGCAGCGCGAAGAACTCTTCTTCTTTCCTGGCAACCGGTCCTATCCACGGGCTTACCTGGCGCGGGCGCAGTATCTCGTGGCCGACCTTCACGCGCCCGGTATGAGTCAGGAGGAGCGGGAATTGCTGCATGACTACCTGCACCGCCCGGACTGGGAGATAGTGGCTCAGGAGGGGGACTTTGTCTTGTTGCGCCGGGTGCGGTATGATAGAGGGGAGGAGGAAAGAAGACCATGAAACGACGTATCCAATTGCTCGTGCTGCTCGTGGCGCTCGTGCTCACCGCCTGTCAGATTGGCAGCATGGGCGGTGGGGGCGAGGTGGTCACGGGGTCAGGCACGATGGTCACGGAAACCAGGGAGGTAAGTGGTTTCGACGTGGTGCATCTCCGGGGCAAGGGCCACCTCATCATCACCCGGGGGGAGCGGGAAACGCTCACGGTGGAGACCGATGAGAACATCATGCCCTTGATAGAGACCGAAGTGAGCAGCGGCGTCCTGACGCTGCGGCTGGACCGCGAACGCAGCAGGATACAGCCCTCGCGGTTGACCTACCGCCTGGAGCTGACGAGCCTGCATGAACTACACGTTTCTGGGGAAACTTCGGCAGAAGCCGCAACCCTGGCGACCGACCGCCTGAGCGTGCATGTCTCTGGCTCAGGGAGCGTCCAGATTGGTCAGCTTGAGGCCACCAGCGTGGAGGTGTCCGCGTCGGGTTCGTCGCGGGTTCAGGTTGACCATCTTGGAGCCACCAGCCTGGGCGTGGAGACCCACGGCGAAAGCGAAGCCCGCATCGTCGGTGCGGCAGACCAGCAGCGCACGGTTTCGAGAGGGTCAAGCCTCTGCTGGTTGGGCGACGTGAGCAGCCGCACGGCGCGGGTGGAAGCCCACGGAACCAGCCACGCGGTGGTATGGGTGCGGGAGCACCTGGACGTGCATATCAACGGGAGCAGTCAGGTGGAATACTATGGGCAGCCCCACGTGACCCGTGAGATGGCCGGTGATGGCGACGTGAGGGGACTGGGCGACAAGCCACAGTCGCGTTCTCACCCGCCGGTCATCGTGAGTAGGACCGCTCATGCCACATAGAACCCCCCACGCACCCGAAGCCTTCTTGCTGCTGTTGGGGCTGGCGCTGCGCCTGGCCTTTGCCCTGCTGCCGCGCCATGCCTTCTTCCTTCTGCTCGAAGATGATGCCTGGATGATCGCCGCGATTGCCCGCCACTTTGCGCTGGGCCACGGCATCACCGCGGATGGGCTGAACCCGACCAACGGCTTTCACCCCCTCTACCCCCTGACCATCGGGTCGTTCCCCTACCTGCTGGCTCCGGACCACCTCGACGCGGGGTTCCGGGCCAACCTGCTGCTGTGTGCGCTCCTGGGCAGCCTGGCCCTGCTCCCCTTCTACGGGCTGGTTCGGGCATTCGCCTCCCGTCCGGTCGCGCTGGCGGGGTTGGCGGTGCTGGCGCTGAACCCCTTCCTGGTACGGGTGAGCGTCAATGCCATGGAAACCTCGCTGGCGCTGCTGCTGCTGCTGACGCTGTGGTGGTATGCCCTGGTGGTGAAGCCGCAGGGGAGGGCCGGGCACATTGCCATGGGAATACTGGCGGGGCTGGCGGTGCTGGCCCGCCTGGATGCCCTCATTGCCGCGGGGATGCTCGGGTTGGTGCTGCTCGGGCACGAGCTACGCCAGCGGCGGGTCCCGTGGCGCAGCCTGGAGTTCGGGGGGACGGTGGCGGCGGTGCTTGCGCCCTACTTCGCCTGGAACGTGCTGCAATTTGGCCACCTGACGCCGAGCAGCGGACGCGCCATTGCCTATATGCACAGCTTCCGCGAATCGTTTGCCCTGACCAGCGGCCTCCAGCTTGCCGCCTATCAGCCGGCCCTCGACCTGACCCGTGCCCCGGCGTGGCTGCTGGCGCTGGTGCTGGTGGTGCTGGTGGCGCTGGTCTGGACGCTGGACGCCGGTCGGCGGGGAAAGCTGGCCCCGCTGCTGCTCTATGCTCCCGCGCTGACGGGCTATTACGCCTACGTCCAGCAGCAGGGCCGACCGCGCTACTACGTCGGGGTGGCGGCGGTGGGGGTGGTGCTGGTGTGCGCCTGGGCAAGCCATCGCTCCCTCCCCGCCTCCCTCCCCCGCTGGCTGGCGCGGGTGCGTTCCCACGGGCATGTGGGGGTGGCGGGGGTGGTGGTGCTGCTCAACAGTGTGCTTTTTGCGGCCTACGTCCAGGAGGTACGCCACGCGCCCTCGGTGGCGCAGCCTGCGATGTACCAGGCGGCCCGCTGGATTGCCTCCAGCCTGCCTACCAATACGGTGCTGGCGGCGCAGAACTCGGGCATCTTTCAATACTACAGCGAGCGGGCGGTGCTCAACATTGACGGCAAGCTCAACCACGAGATGATACCGGTGCTGGAGCAGCGCGGGTTGGAGGACTATTTACAGGCGAAGGGGGTGCGCTACCTGGTAGACCTGCCGGGCGTGGCCGACTATATCGTGTTCTACAGCCGCACCCTGAGCGATGCCCCTGCCCATCGGTCGCTGTCTCTCTTTGACCGCTTCCGTATCTACACGGCGATGACCGCCGCGGCCCTGCGTCTGGGACCGCCGGTCGTGCTGGAAGAGCGGGTGCCGACCCGGGTCTTCCGTCCCTTCTCCGAGGTGGCGACGGGGATTAAACGGTTCCCCCTCCCCAACGACCCGTCGCAGGCCGTGACGGTGTATCGCCTGCATGATTCCGGTGAGACGTATTCGACCAGTGACGAGCAGTGAGCTATTGCAACGAGGAGCGCCCGTCATCCGCGAGCGGTCCTCTTCGCTCGTGCTGCTTGCGGCCTGCCTGCTCTGCCTTGGAGTGGGCTTGCTCGGCGTGTGGCTCAAGCAGCCGCTTCGCGTCGTTGACCTCGATGTGGGGAATGAAGGGGGTTTCATTGCCGAAGGAAGGACCCGGGCGTTCCGGAACTTCTTTGTGTTTCACGACCCCGAATGGTGGGGGAGGCGCAGCTTTCGGTGGATGGAGCACCGCGGAACGGTCACTATCCCCGCTGCCCTGCGGATGCAGCCGCGCATCCTGACCATCACCGCCTGTGGGTGTCGTCCCGACGGAGCACCCACCCCGGTGCGGGTGCTGCTCAATACGCAGCCGGTGGCCACTCTGGAGGCTTCGGGCGCGTGGAGGAGCTACCACCTGCTAGTTCCCCCCGCGCTGGAACACCCGGAGTACGATGTCATCATTGACCTGCGTGCGCCCGTCTGGACTGACGGGCATGGGCGTTCGCTCGGGCTGGCAGTGGGCCGTCTGGTTCTGCGGCAGGCAGCCCCGGCCTCCCTGACGGACCCCCTGAGCACTCTGGTGGTTCTGGTCGGTGCGGGGAGCCTGGCGTGGTGGCGGCGGTCGCCCTGGTTTTCCCTGCTGCTCGTCGGAAGCTGGCTCGTCGGACACCTGGCCTATCAGCCGGGCTTCCTGCCGCGGGAGGTGCTGGCTATGGTGCTGGTGGGTGGGTTGGTGCTGCTGTGGGGGGCCGACCGGTGGGTGGTCTCACGAGCCGGTTTCTGGGCAGGGGTAGCGACCTGGCTCACCCTCAGCCCTCGCGTCCTGGGGCGGTGGGTCGTTGACGATGCGTTCATCTCTCTGCAATATGCCCGCAACCTCGTGATGGGCGAGGGGTTGGTGTTCAATGCTGGCGAACGGGTTGAGGGATACACCAATTTCCTCTGGACGATGGTCCTGGCCGGAAGTATGGCGCTAGGGGGCGACCCGCTGCTCGCAGCCGCCACCCTGACGCTTGCTCTGGGGTTCGTCAGCGTGGCCCTGACCGCGCTGCTGGCTCGCCGGCTGGTTCCTGCACCGTGGGACCGGGTTGCGCCCGCGCTGCTGGTGCTGAGCGGCCCCTTTCTGCTCTACACCACTCGCGGGAGCGGTCTGGAGACGGCCCTGTTTGCCGCGCTGATGCTTGCGGCGCTGGTGGCGCTGGTGTCCCATTCCTGGGGAGTGGCTGGCCTGCTGACCGCGCTGACGATGCTGACCCGCCCGGACGGGGCTATTCTGGCAGTGGCCGGAGGGGGATACGCGCTCCTGGTGGGGTGGGGTCGGAAAGGGGGGGGGATGGACCGCCTGTGTCCCCTGGTCTCCTATAGTACCATCGTGGTCGCGCTCTTCGTCCCCTACTTCCTCTGGCGGTGGGGCTACTACGGCTACCTCCTGCCCAACACCTTCTACGTCAAAGTGGGGGGAACCTGGGCGCAAGTGCTGCGCGGCCTGACCTACGTCCAGGACGCGGTAAGTCGCTACCCGCTCCTGGCGGTGGGAGCCGGGGGAGGGTTGGTGGGAGGATGGGCCGGTCTCCTGGCGTGGCGGACGCGGCGCACCAGCCAGCGGGCGCAACCTGACCATCACCCCCACCCCCTCTGGCCAGCTTTCCTGCTCACTGGCGGGGTGGTCCTGCTCTTTAGCAGCTACATGGTGGTGGTGGGGGGCGACTGGATGCCCGGGGCGCGGTTCTTCGTGCCGCTCCTGCCGCTGTGCGCTCTCTTTGGCGGGTGGGGGGCTGCGGGTCTGGCCCGCTGGCTCCCTCAGAAGCCGGTGCTGGTGGTGCTGGTGCTCGTCGGGGTGGGGGGAATGCTGGTGCTGGCGCTCCCGCGTGAGAGCAGCTACCGCCCTGGTAACGCGGTGTGGGAGCAAAATTTCCTGGTGCGGGGACATCGGGAGACCGGCCGATGGATACACCAGCATGTCCCCCGCGATATGGTGATAGCGGCTCCAGCCGGGGCGATATCCTACTATGCCCACCGCCAAACCATTGATGTCCTGGGGCTGAACGATGTGCATATCGCGCACCTGCCCTCGGATACGCTCGGGCAGGGCCGCGCGGGGCACGAAAAGCGGGACGCCGCCTATGTGTTGCAGCAGCGCCCGGAGATTATCACCTTCAAGGGGTCATCGGTGTTGTGGGACCATCCGCTGTTTGCCACCTATCGCCCTGCCTCGTTCGATGGCCCGGAGGGGCGGGCGGTCCGGCTCTACGTGCGAGCAGACATCCCGGAGAGGCAGATACCGGTGGGGGTGCCATGAATCGCTCTCGCTTCTTCGTCCCGGCCTTCTACCTGGCGCTGGCGCTCTGGCTGACCTGGCCCCAGGCGCTCGTTCTGGGCGAGGCGCTGGCAGGGGGGCCGGTTGCCCAGGCGGACGGCTGGCAGAAGGTGTGGAACCTGTGGTGGGTACGCATAGCCCTGCTGAATGGGCAAAACCCCTTCCATACCGACCTGCTCTACTGGCCCCAGGGCGTTTCGCTCGGGTTTCAGCCCCTTGATATCACCAACGCGCTGCTGACGCTGCCGGTGCTGCTGGTGGGGGGGCCGCTGGCGGCCTATGGGGTCGCGGCCATCCTGGGGTTTGCCCTGAGCGGGTGGCTGATGTACGGGCTGGCGCTGCGTCTCACGCACTCCTGGGCCGGGGCGCTGCTGGCGGGGGTGGTGGTGGAGGCCGCCCCGCAGCACCTCGCGCACTTTCTCGACGGGCAGCTTGAGCATGTGGCTCTCCAGTGGGGGGTGCTCTACGTGCTGGTGCTGGTGCGGGCGACCAACCACCCGACCCTTGCCCATGGCTTCTGGCTCGCATTCAGTACGGCGCTGGTGGTCTACACCAGCTTCTACCATGCCCTGTTTCTGGCGCTCCTGACTGCCGCGTGGCTGCTATATCACCTGGCTGCCCTGCGGCAGGTGCGGCAGGTCTGGCGGCTGCTTCGTCCGTGGTTCCTGGCGCTCCCACTGCTGGTAGTGCTGCTGGCTCCGCTCCTGCCCCACACGCTGGCAGGGAAGGCGCAGGCAGTACGGCAGGAAGGCCACTGGCAGGCGCAGGCGCAGCACTTCCGCGTTGACCTGCTTGACGGACTGCTGCCGAGTGCGCACCATCCCCTCTGGGGGGAGCGCATCCGCTCCTATCAACAGACGCTCCACCCCCGCAGCGCCGGGTGGGTCGTGACGCCGGGGTATCTGGCGCTGGCGCTGGCCGCTGCCGGGCTGGTGCTGAACTGGAAGGCTGCCCGGGTGTGGGGCTTGCTGGTGGCCATCCTGGTGGGGTATGCGTCTGGCCCGGCCTTGCAGGTGGGGGGGATGGACACCGGTATTCCCCTGCCCTACGCGCTCATTGCTGAGATGCCCGTCGTCAACTTCGCCTACCGCCTGCCCCACGCCTTGCTGATTGCGCTGATTCCCTTTGCCGTGCTGGTGGCCTTCGGGGTGCGCTCGGTGATGAGCCGCGTGCAGTCCTCCTCCTCCTCCTCCTCCTCCTATCAGTATCAGGCCAGCCAGACCAGCAGGACCGGGCTACTGGTCTTTGCGGTGCTGCTGCTGGCGAGCCTGGTTGAGATGGCCCCGCCCGCGCTGCTGATCTGGAGGGATGACACCGCGCCCGTCTATGGTGCGCTGCGTGGGCAGCCGGGGGCGCTGCTGGTCATCCCCTTTACAGCAGGCTCCCTGCCGCTCAAGAGTATGCTGCTGCGCTCCCAGATGACCCACGGTCGTCCGGTGGTGGGGGGGTATGTGCCGCGGGTGCCGCGCTACCCCTTCCTGGACCTCCCGTTGATTGACGCCCTTCGCACGCTCACCTGCGAATCAACCACGGCCCTCCGACGGAGTACCTCCCCGCCGCTCCGCGAACTGCCCGCTTCCTCCGGGATAACGCAGATTGTGGTGCATCCGGAACACCTGTCACCCGAGGAGGCGGCCTGTGCTCGCCACCTCCTGGAAGAGGTGCTGGAGCTTGTCCCCTTCCCTGCGCTGGACGGAGAGGAGAAAGGGAAGGGAGAGGGAGACGGGGTGCGGGTCTACGATGTACCCGCCAGCCCTGCCGCGGCGTTTCTCTTCCCTGACCGAAGCTGGACGCTCGAATACAACGACACGGAAAGCTGGCGCTGGATGGGCGAGGAGGGGCGGTTCTTCCTGGTCAATCATCATCCTTCCCATTATCACGAGCGGTTTGCCCTCCACCTGCATATGGAAAGTTTCTCCCACCCCCGTCCCCTGGATATCTCCGTTGACCAGTCCCACCACAGCACCATCGAAGTTCAGCGGGCCATTCGGCACTACACCCTCCTGGTCCCCGCCGGGACGGGGCAGCACGAGGTGCGCCTGACCGCGCCGACTGACCCCGACCCCACCACGCAGCGGCAGGTGAGCGTGGTCGTCAAGGATGCTTGGCTCAGTACCCTGAAGGGAAGCGGGGGGGATGGGGATGGAGGGGGGAGCGAGTGGTAGCGCCTCGTATGATGATGGTGATGATACGACGTCTGGTCGGGTTTCTGGTGGCGCACCGTCTGCTGCTGCTCATCCTGGGGGTGGGGGTCGGGCTGCGCCTGGGGTGGCTGTGGTTTCAGTGGGACGCATCGTTTGTGCTCGATGAGCAGGAGTATGTCAGGATTGGGCGGGCCGTCCGGGAGGGGGGCTACCTCGGTGAGGTGGATGACCCGCGGTGGATACGACCGCCGCTCTTTCCGCTGTGGCTTGCGCTCACGCTCGGCCCGGGCAATCATCTGCTCCTGGCGCGGCTCGGGCAAGTCTTCCTGGGAGGAGTGCTGATGGTCCTGCTCTACCGCGTGACGCACTCGGCGTGGGGCGACCGGCGCTCGGCGCTGGTCTGCGCTGCTATGGCCGCGCTCTCGCTCCCGCTCATCGTCTTTTCCAACTACCTGATGGCGGAAATGCTGCTGCTGGTGCTGCTGTGCGGGTTGCTGCTGGTGCTGCTAGCGCTGGCTCGCCGTCCGCAGCATCCGGGGAGGTCCAGGTATGGGTTGGCTGCGCTGGCGGGGGTGCTCCTGGGGTTGGCGATGCTCACCAAGCCCATTGCCCTGGCCGCCATTCCCGCCACCCTCGGGGCTGCCGTGGCCGGCGGGCAAAGCTGGCGCAGGCGCGTGAGATATGCGCTGCTGGTGCTGGTGGGGGTGGGGGTCGTTCTCTCGCCCTGGGCCGTGCGGAATGGCCTGGTCTACGACCGCTTCATCCCCCTTGACACGACCGGCGGGTACAATCTCTGGATAGGGAACCGACCGCCGGGGCAGGGGGGGGCCATCTTCGAAGAAACGATGCGAACGACCTATCCCAACCCTTCCGACCGCAGCGCCGCATTTGCCGCGCTTGCCTGGAACCATATGCTCCGTTTTCCCGTCTCTACCATGGGACAGATATGGGAGAAGATGGGGCGCTTCTGGCGGCTCCAGCTTGATGTGCTTGCTACTGAGCAATACGGGGAGTTGTTTGTGTTTTGCCCGGGAGACTCCACCTTTCCGATGGCGCGGGACCGCGGGGAGCGGTTTGGGGAAGTGCTCTCCCCCTGCTGGTGGCGCTGGAGCAACCTGCTGGCGGATGGGGGCTATCTGCTGATGCTGGTGGGGGTGCTGGTGGCGCTGCTGTGGCTGCGGCCTCCTACGTTCACCTGGATAGGTGGGTTGTGGGTCGCTCCGATGTATGGAGCCACGGTGCTGGCTCTGGTGCAGCCACGTTTGCGGCTCCCGCTCCTCCCCGTCCTGCTGCCGTATGCAGCAGCGGGACTGGTCTACCTGGGGGCGATACTCTGGAGGCGGGCAAACCGGGCCAATGGCTGGAACTTCCATCTCCCCCTGCGCCTGCTCCAGAACGTGCGGGTCGTGGTGGCGGTGCTGGTCTGCCTGGTGGCTGCCTGGAGCTTGCGTCTCATCCCACTGGTGGGAAGCCAGGTGATGGGCAGCGCGGGCGCGGGCGCGTGGCAGGCCGGGCACCCGGAGCAGGCCCGGGAGTATTACCGGGCAGCGGTGGCCTGGTACCCGACCCGGCTCGCGACGCTGGTGGCTGCCGGGCAGGTGGCCGAGACGCTCGGGGCATATGATGAGGCGATGGCCCGGTACCGGGCCGCCCAAAACGTGGTATACTATGAAGCACATTCACGCCTTGGAGCCGCACGCATCTTCTATCGGCGTGGTGAACTGGATCGCATAGTCGATGAAGTGCAGGCAACGTCCCTTTCATCCAGGCAACTTGAGCGTATCGCCTTTGCCGCAGCACTCGTGCCTCCTCAAGCCTATGTGGACATTGGAAGCCACGCCGCCGATGAATATGGCTACGTTCTCGGCCTTTATCCCGCTGAAGGCCAGCGCGAAGAGACGTCTTTTCGTTGGACGGGGGCACAGGCCGCCATCCGCTTTGGGACGCTGCCAACAGCGGAATCCGTGCTTCGCGTCCGCCTTGCAACCAGTCGTCCAGGTGAAACCCCCATCCCCCAGGTCCATGTTCGTATGAATGGAACGACCATCGCCAGCACAGCAGTCAAATCCGAATGGCGGGTCTGCCGCTTTCTGGTACCTCCCACCCCACATGGAGTGGAATTCATGGTGCAGACCGATACCATCGTTGTCCCGGAAGGGAAAGCGGACGGAGAGAGCCAGGAAGATGCCCGCCATCTGGGGGTGATGCTTGATTGGGCGGCTCTTGACGCGCTGACCCCCGTCGGGACCGAGTAGGGAGGTGCTCCCCGGGCGAAGGGAGAAAGGAACGGCAAAATGGTACCGTTTCTTCATCATGTTTCCATATGCTTCCATCATGTTTCCATCATTTCTCCAGGCTCTCTGTGTCATATCGGGGAGAAATGCCGTTCTAAAGATTGGGATATTGGCCTGAGTTGACCTGAGTTGGCCTGAGTTGACCTGAAACGATACGGTCGTATCGAACCAGCAGAAAGGAACAAACAATGCAACAGCGAGTTCGTTATCTTCTCTTTCTTTTCTCGGCAGTTGTGGCGGGGGCCCTGATTGCCGTAGGAGTTCAGGCATTGAACGCGCCTGACCAGCCGCAGCCGGAAGTTGCGGTGGAAGATATTCTGCCCCCCACCATCATCCGGCCCGATGGCCCGGTCCCTACCGTGGCATCGCTCCCGGTGACGGTGCAGCCCGCTCCCGCCATGCCGACCCTGCCGCCCGGGTCGCCGGAGCCAACGGCAGAACCCATTGCCGAAGCGCCCGAACCCGCGGCTCTGGCGGCGGACGAGCGGATCATCTTTGCAGACGATTTCAGCACAGAGCCAGAAGACTGGACCTTTGGGCAGATTTCGAATGTGGAGGTGGCCGCGCCGGAGTGGTTTGTTCTCAACGATGAGCGCATTCAGGAGGTGTTGTTTGCGCCTGAGAACCGGG
Organism: Chloroflexaceae bacterium; assembly: GCA_034437495.1. Lineage (GTDB taxonomy): Bacteria > Chloroflexota > Chloroflexia > Chloroflexales > Chloroflexaceae > JAAUSY01. The sequence continues at coordinate 15,352 of DAOTUF010000242.1, forward strand.
GCCGTATGAACGTCCTGAATGATACCATGGCCATCCCCCCCACTCCCCTTGGGGACGAAGGGGCGGTCGAAGTGAGTGCCCGCAGCAACGGAGCCTCCAAGCTCGGTCTGGTGGTTGGCTATGCCGATGAACACAACTTTACCGCCATGATATTGGGGTCCCCGGATGCGGGGGGTATCGGCTCCGATGGCTTGATGCTGGTCCAGATGGAAGATGGTTCTCCGAAGGTGCTGGCCTATGACGCAGAGCTGGTCATGGAACGTGGCAACTGGTACCGTCTGCGCCTGGAAGTTGCCGGGGATACCATCCAGGCCAGCGTTGATGGTGAAACCGCCCTCACCGCCACGCTTCCCGAGGCGCTGGAGGGGCAGCAGGCTGGCCTCTACGCCAGTCACGACGGGTTCGCCATCTTTGACAATCTTCAGTTTGTTGGAAAGTAGGAACGTAGGAGGAGAACGTGTTCATGCGATTATTACGCGCTTCGTTGAAGCTGGTCCTTCTGTGGGGAGTGCTGGCGCTGGTGTCGGCGGCTGTGGTGAGCAACGTGCTGGCCGCAACCTGGACCGGGCCCAACAAGGTGCCAGGGAGCGATGAGGGATATTACGTGGATGTGGCGATTGACCAGTTTAATCGCATCCACGTGGTCTGGATTGAGGCGTTTGATAAGGACCGCGTCTACTACATCCGCGGGACGCTGCAAGGGTCCTTTGTGACCTGGGACTCGCCCACGGCGCAGGTCATCTATGGGAGTTCGCAGGTCCGCGATACCAGTGCCCGGGTGGAGGTGGGCAGCGACGGGACGGTCTATGTTTCGGTGCTCCCGTCGAGCAACGACCTGCACCTCTACTACAATACGCAGGGTGGGCAGCCGGGCGCGTGGATTTCGGAGTTTACGGGGGTGCGAGGCTGCCGTTTTGACCCCGCTATCGCCATTGATAGCGGTGGCGGCATTCATATGTCCTGTTCGACGGATGTGAATGGGTCCTACGTGAAGTATACCTACCGCCAGGCCCCGCAAAACTGGACCGTCGAGGTCCCCGTGAGCCACTCGACCTACCTGTGCGTGGGAAGCGACCTGGCTGTGGATTCTGACGGGATGGTCCACGTGGTGTTTGAAGTTCAGGAAGACAGCGATGACAAACCGTACCAGCGGTATTTCTACTACAGCCGGGGGAATGCTACCGGCTTCGGTGAAGTGAATATGTCGCGGGACTATTTCGGGGACCGTCGGGGGGATATGCCCGCTATCGCGATTGACCGGACGGTGTATCCCAACGTCCTTTACGCCGGGTATATTCACGGGTCGCTCGATTCCCGTCATTTCAAATGGCAGCTGACCATGAACCCCGACCACCGGGCGCTCAACTGGAGCTGGCCCATTGAGGTCGAAGTAAGCAACCACTACTGGAACCGCACGGGTCTGGCTGCCCAGGGTGGAAAGGTGCATATCGTCTCTCGCCAGCGGCGGCAGAGCGGGGGAGAGATTAAGGACGACCGCATTTACTACCACTTCTATCAGTCGGGCATCAATCCCGAAGCGACGGCCCTGGAGATTGGCAACAATGAACGGAGCACCGACCCGCAGGTTTCGACCAGTGCTGCGGCAACAGTGGCCGTCTGGGTCAAGGGGTTCACGGACAATCTGTGGTATAACGTTCTGCCCGGTGATGGCGTCGTCCCAACTCCTCAGCCAACCACGCCGGTGGAGCCAACGGATACGCCCATCCCACCTACCGACACGCCTATCCCACCCACCGAAACCCCGGTCCCGCCCACGGCCACCCCCACGCCCAGTAAGCCATCTGGATGGGTAGAAGTGGACAATGGGGAGGAGATTGTCCGGCAGGGCGAGAGCGTGAGCGTCAAGCTCCACCTGACCCAGGGGCAGGCCGACCAGTATCACCTCTGGGATAGTTTCCAGGGGAGCGAGAATGACCCCTTCGAAACAATGCCGCTGCTCACGGATATGGGGACGCATACGGTGAATCGGGCCTTCACCAGGACCGACGCGGGCGAAACCTGCTACCAGAACCAGGTGCGGGCGTATCTGCGCAACTCTGCTGATGGTGGCCTCTCCGATTTGCTTTCCTCGCTCCCGTTCTGGGTGGACCCGGGTGTGGCGGCTGAGGTTGAAGTGATCAACCCGGGACCCGGCGACCCGCTGTATACGGGCACGCCATTCTACACCCTCAATGTTGAGGGCAGCGCCGCCAGCGGGTCCGACGGTGGCGAGTGCAGCGGCCTTGAGAAGGTCTCAGTCGGGTACCAGGAGCCAGCACAGCAGGCCATGGTGGTGTCTGAGGTGGACCTGAGCGCCAGCAACCCGATGCCGCTCTCCCCGGTGGCAGGACCCCACGACATTACCGTGATGGTCACGGACCGGGCCGGGCACACGAAGACCTATGAGCGATCCATTACCCTGGTGCTCGATGAACCACAGCTCATGGTCACGAACGCTGGCGTGATGAGCGTTGAAGATGTCCGAACCAGCCAGGTCATCCCTGACAACGGGATCACTGGTCATCAGCACGTGACCTTGAAGTTCTCGGGCGTGCAGGGCAGCAACGAACAGCCGTGGGGGGTTTGTGGGGTCAATAGTACCACGGACCTCAATATCACCACCTGGGCCGATGTGGTCGGCAACGAATACCACTTCGTGTGCAAGAAGGCCACGGTCACGCCGCAGGGGGGGGATACCTACGATCTCACGGTGGAGTGGGATCTTAAGGAGGGACTCAACGGTCAGGCATCGGCCTCATCCAACGGGGATATGCCTGTCTATCTCTACACGTTCGTTTCTGGCCTGGTGGGTTGGGACGATGGAGGGGCCAGCGGCCCGCAGGAGGCGCAGCTTGCCCAGTTGACGCTTGACCCGCCGACGGTCTATCTCCCTGTTATCATGCGGTAGACATCGGGGCTATGCGTATTCTCCTGCTTGCTCCCTATGCGCCCTACCCTCCTCGCAGTGGTGGGGCGCTGCGTATCTACCACCTTCTGAAGGGGCTTGCCAGCAACCACGAGGTCTGGTTGCTGACCTTTGTCTCTCCGGTCCCCCCGGACTCCCCGGATTCCGCGGTCTCAGCAGGTGGGCCGGTCGACCCCGATGCCGCAGCCCGAGCGCTGGAGCCGCTCCAGGCGTGGTGCCGCGTGGTGACGGTGCCGGGGCAGCCCCCGCGCAGCCTCGCCCGGCGGGCCTGGACGACCCTTGCCTCCCCGCTGCCAGATATGGCGCTCCGCAACCGTTCGCCAGCGTATCACCGGGCCCTGCACCAGCTTCTTGCCACCCACCCGTTTGATGTGGTGCAGGCGGAAAGCATCGAGATGGCAGGCTATGCGCTGGAGGCTGCTCCTCCTGCTCCCTCCTCCGCTCCGCTGCGGCTGCTGGATGAGTTTAATGCGGAATACGTCCTTCAGCGGCGGGCCGCCCTGACCGACCTGTCAACCATTCTGCGTATCAAGGTTCGCAACCTGAAGACCTTCACCTCGGCTCCCTACTCCCTCGTGCAGTGGTATAAGCTGGCGGTATATGAACGCCAGTTGCTCCAACACGTGGACCGGGTCGTCGCGGTGTCGGAGGAGGACCGCACCGCGCTGCTGCGGCTCTGTCCTCGGGCGCGGGTGAGCATTGTTCCCAATGGGGTGGACACGGACTATTTTGCTCCTGGTGCTGGTGCTCCCCTGCTGAGGTCTACGTGCTCCGAGGGGGCAGACCAGCAATTTCCCGACCAGCAGGCTGCTCCTGCTGCTGGTGATATCGTCTTCACCGGCAGTCTGGATTTTCGCCCGAACATCGATGCCGTGACGTGGTTTGTCCACGAGGTGCTGCCGCTGGTTCGGCAGGCGTGGCCAGCGGTGCGCTTTGTCGTGGTGGGGCGCAACCCCACCCCGGCGGTGCGGCTCCTGCACCATGGGACGAGTGTTGAGGTTGTGGGCGAGGTTGCCGATGTGCGCCCGTTTATCGCCCGGGCCCGGGTCTACGTAGTACCCATGCGCATTGGCGGTGGGGTGCGGCTCAAGCTGCTGGAGGCGCTGGCGATGCAGGCTCCGGTGGTCAGCACCACGATGGGGGCCGAGGGGGTGCAGGGGGTGCGCGACGGTGAACACCTGCTGCTTGCCAACCCTGCGGAGGCGTTTGCGCGGGCGGTGCTCCGGGTGCTCGCGGACCCTCCCCTGGGGCAGCGGCTCGGGGAGGCCGGGCGCAAGCTGGTGCAGGAGCGCTACGACTGGCGTGTGCTGGTTCCCCTGCTGGAAGCAGTGTATACGTCTGGATAACAGCGTGTTGAGGAACGGTTGCTCTGTTCAGATGAACAGAGACGTGGTATGATATGCAATACGGCGGAGGAATGACCCATCGGGGTCTTTATGTAAGTCAACGACCACCCGCTGAAGCGGGTGGCTTGTGAAGCGCAAGCCGACGTTGACCAGTTCGCTCTTCGGAGCAACCGATAGGGAGGTCACGAGACCCTGGGGTGCGTTGCCAGCCCCAGGCCCGCTCGCTGGTCGTTAAACAAGCAGACGGTCTCTGCTCGTGCGACCAGCCCGACA
>DAOTUF010000243.1:0-2086 GCA_034437495.1 Chloroflexaceae bacterium
ATCGTATCCCGTACAACGTACGGGTTCTGCGTAGTCCCCTGGATCCCGGGGCAAGTGGCTTGGGGTGCGGACTTCCCTGGGGAGCGACCACAAGAAGCCGCGGGGCTTTAGCCCCTGCGGAGTGTCACATGCGGCGCGGAGGCGCTTCTCCATGACCCCCAGGCTGTTCCCTTGTTGATGTTTTGCTCGTTCCAGATGATGGTCGTCTTGAGCTTGAAGCCTGCCGATTGGCAGTGTGCGAAAAAGCGAAAGCCAAGTGTCGGGTCATTGTGGGTGTCGAGGGGAACGTTGAGACACATGCGGCCATCTCGTTTCAGCACGCGCAGGGCTGCTTGCAGCCACTCATGCATCAGCGCCTCATACTCATCAGGGGGAAGGCTGTCGTTATAGCCATCGTAGCCCACCCCGACGTTGTAGGGTGGGCTGGTGATGATCAGGTCAACGCTTTCAGGGTCCATCCTCGCCAGCACCGCACAGCAATCGCCCTGATGGATGGTCACGCCGTTGATGGTGCAGGGAAAGGCCACCGTGCGCTCGTCCGTCTGGTCGGGTAGGCTGGCAAGCGCTGGTGCGCCGATGACCACCCTCTCGCCTGGTTGCTCTGGGTGGTTGGCAAGCGCTGGTGCGCCCATTCCTTCCTGCCTGCTCTGGTCAGGCAGATTGGCAAGGGCTGGTGCGCCGCTGCGCCTGTTGCCTGCGTGGTCGGGAGCGCTGACGGGAACGGTCGTTCCCGTTCCTTCCCCCGCGACCTGGTTGGGTGGGCTGGCAAGGGCTGGTATATCGCTGCGCCCGTTGCCTGCGTGGTCGGGAGCGCTGACGGGGACGGTCGCTCTCGTTCCTTCCCCCGCGACCTGGTTGGGTGGGCTGGCAAGGGCTGGTGTGCGGCTGCGTCCGCTGCCTGCGTGGTCGGGAGCGCTGACGGGAACGGTCGCTCCCGTTCCTTCCCGCCTGCTCTGGTCGGGTGGGTTGGCAAGGGCAACCCCCAAAACCCGCTCCCCCATACCAGAGGACGGGGAAGTGGATACCTGCTCTGGGGTGGGTTCGGAGCCTGCTCCATTGTTCCCAGATGAGGCAGGTGATGGGCCGGTCCGCTTGCCGATGTTTGCGGTGTTGATCGTGCGCCCATCGCCACCTGTGCGGGTGACTATAAAATTTTTATAGTCACCACCATAGGTGTTTCTACGGTACTTTGCAATGGTTGGAGCACTCACCCCGCAATGCCGTGCTATCTCATTGTCGCTATACCTTGCAGCATACTCGTGCTTCAGGGCGGCTTCGACCGCTCGTCGCTTGTCATCGTTGGTTCGCCGCAGCCCGTGCCGCTGGTTCACGCCATAGCTGAACCATTGAGCATCGTCCAGGCTGCCCTGTCTCACCGTAGCAGTGATCTGCAAGCGCTTGAGCCGTTTCGTGGCCGCAAGCCGATGGAACCCATCCACTAACCAGTAATTCGTACCGTCGTAGTACACCTCCACGGGCGGAAACTCGTCCCCGTTCTCCATATCGCGGACATAGGCGGCTATCGTGGCCTCATCCAGCGTTGCCCGCGGCTGTGTCCCGCCATCCATCCGCAGGCGGTCAATGGGGAGGAGGTGTGGTGCTTCGCTAGACTTCACCGCCCACCCCCTCGCTGAACTCATTGTGATCAAACAGACCGTGCTCCAGATCGACCAGATCCATTTCTCCGATACGCTGTTCAGGGTGATAGATCATCATCGTTTTCTCCTTGCTATGCCGCCTTCACCACATCAAAGCTCCGCCGCTGCCCCTCGCTGGCCGCCGCGTACATCCGAATGGCTGCCCGTGCCCGCGTGGTCGCCTCGCGGATATCGGGCAATCGTTCGGAGGCGACGACCTCCACGCTGGCCGCCAGCGCGTAGAGCGTCTGCGTCAGCCGCGCCAGGTCGTCGTCGGGCATCGCGTGTAGGGACTCTTCCTCGTTCGGGAGCAGGAGGACCATTTCCGCGATGAGGCGCTCCCATTCGCTCAGGTCGTCAAACAGGTCATCCATTCTGCCCCTCCTGCTGCTCCTGCTCCCACTGCACGGCCATCGCCTGCGCCTCTTCCAGGCTGGCGCACGTCCTGG
>DAOTUF010000244.1:0-9032 GCA_034437495.1 Chloroflexaceae bacterium
CCGATCTGCAGGAACAGAAGCGCATCATTCCTCACTCCTCGCGGACCCGGTCGAGGAGTGAGGAATGATGCGCTTCTGTTCCTGCGGCTTCCTGCCGCAGCCAGATCAGGGCAGGTTGTACGGGGTTGAGCGGGTAGGGGAGCAGGGGAGCGGTGTAGGGTCCCGTCTGATGCAGTTCGCACCAGGCGGGTTCTTCCGGGTCGGACGCCAGGGAGGAATGTTCGAGATGCTCAATCCCGATGACTTGCAGCCCTCTGCGGTGGTGGCCGATGGTCAGGGCTGCGCAGAAACAGTCAATGAGGCTGATGCCGGGGACAAGACGCAGCGGGAGCATCTCCTGCTGCCTGACCTGAGCCTGGAGAGCCGCAAGCAGCGGGCTGTCGCCGGGGTGGCCCGGCAGCGCACAGACAATCTGTTCCCCCGGCGCGGCTTTTGCGGCGTGTTCTTTCAGGAGGGCCGCTCCGACCTGGGGGTGGTGGGGCGGAAACGGGCACAGCAGATGCGGCGACAGGTGGGACAGGGCGGGGTGGGTGGGGACAGGGGTATAGAGCATGGTTGCCTGGGTGAGCAGATTCCATGCTTCGTAGGTCAGCAAGGCCGGGTCGCCTGGCCCGAGGCCAATCAGGACAATGGTTCCCATCGGGATAAGGTAGTAATGTCGTAGCTTCGGGCAAATTGGTGACGCTCCGCAGGGGCGAAAGCCCCGCGGCTTTTTGGAGGCGCTCCCCAGGGGACTACGCATCCTCTGCTTGCCGCCGAAGCGAGCCGCCGGTCTACGATACGTGAGCCAATCCCCGATACCGATACGTTGGAAAAGGACCCTCCCGACACCTGAGAACCTCAAGTCTGCCCGTGGGCCTTCGGTTTATGGGTGGGAGATCTGAACCAATGATACCAGGTGGGTGGTGTTTTGGCAAGAGCGCCATTGAAGATGAAGGCGGTCCAACCGGACGGTGCAACAGCCATGCTACGACCCGGCGCTCCCCCCATACCGGGCGGATATGTGATACAATAGGGGACACGTGATCTCCTCTCCCGGTGTGGTGCTCTGGTATAGTCTATGGCTGAACTGCGACAGAACATTGTAACCAGAGAATGGGTTATTATCGCCAGTGAGCGAGCGAAACGCCCCAATCTGTTTGCTCAGACGGACCGTCGGGTTCTGACTGAGGAGCACCCCGTTCACGATGCTCGTTGCCCCTTTTGTCCTGGCAATGAGGAGCGCGACCTGGAGGTGCTGTGTATGCCCGACCGGGAAGCGTGGCAGGTGCGGGTCGTTCGCAACAAGTTTCCAGCCCTTTCGGAAGAGGGAAGCCTGACGCAGCGGTTTGACGGTAGGCAGCCTCGCATGGCGGGGATTGGCTACCACGAGGTGGTGATAGAGCACCGCATCCACAATAAGACGCTGGCGCTGATGACATCAGAGGAGATCCAGCAGGTGCTCGAGATATTCCAGCAGCGGGGGCGAGCGATGGCAAAGGACCCGCGCATCCAGCATATCACCTATTTCAAGAACCATGGCGAACGCGCCGGGGCCTCGTTGTTGCACCCGCACAGCCAGATTATTGCGCTGCCGGTGGTACCGAGCAACGTGCAGCGGCGGATTGAAGAAACGCAACATTACTATGATGCGTATCGGCAGTGCCCGGTGTGTACGATGCTGGAGGAGGAGATGACCCGAGGAGAACGAGTGGTTGTGGAAGGCCAGTATTTTGCGGCCTTTCTTTTGTATGCGGCCCTTTCCCCCTTCCACATGTGGATTGTGCCCTTCGAACACCGCCGCTGCTTCTTCTCCACCGAGCGGCACGAACTGGCTGACCTGGCCGAGGTAGTCCGTAGTGTGCTCCACCGCCTCTACCGGGGGTTGAATGACCCGGACTTCAATATGATTGTTCGGACCGTCCCGGTGAAGGACACGGTTCATCGTCACTTCCACTGGTATATCTCGCTCGTGCCCCGCGTGAGCCGCATGGCCGGGTTTGAGCTAGGCAGCGGGATGCACATCAACGCCCTTCCCCCCGAAGAGGCCGCGGCGTTCCTCCGCAACAACCCCGATGGGAGGGGGTTGGGGTGAGGAGCATCGAACCCCGAACAACCGAACCTCCCACGGGGAACTTGTCCCCCATGGGAGGTTGCTGCGGTGTCCAGGGCGGCTCCTGTCTCGGCCCCTGCGCTGCTCCTGTTGGCCCCTGGATAGCTTAGATAAGCACAATCTTGAGCACTTCGTCCATTGACGTGACCGGGATGAGGGTCAGGTCCCGCTTGACTTTCTCGGGCAGGTCCACGATATCGCGGGCATTCTCTCTGGGGAGAATGAAAGTCTTGATACCAGCCCGGTGCGCTGCCAGCGTCTTTTCCTTCAGGCCACCAATGGGGAGCACCTTGCCGCGCAGGGTGATTTCGCCCGTCATCGCCACATCGCGTCGGACGGCTTTGCCCGTCATGGCACTGATCAGAGCCGTGGTCAGGGTAATTCCTGCGGAAGGGCCATCCTTGGGAACGGACCCTTCCGGCACGTGGATATGAAAGGTGTGCTCTTCGAAGTAGGTAGGTTCGACCCCGAAGAGCGCCGCCCGCGAACGGGCATAGGACATCGCGGCCTGGGCGCTTTCCTTCATCACTTCGCCCAGATGACCGGTCAGTTGCAGGTTGCCTTTGCCCAGGACCGGCAGCACCTCAATGCTCAGAATATCCCCGCCGGTGGGAGTCCACGCAACACCCATGGCCACCCCGATTTCGTCGTGTTCCTGTATCAGACCATAGGTAAACCGCTCTGGTCCCAGGTAGGTTGCCACATCGTTTGCATCAATCACAAAGGTCATGGATTCTGGCACGGGCGTGTCCACCGTTCGGGTTCCATACTTTTCTCCGACCGTGGCTTCTGATTCCTCCTTGCCGGGGTCAACTCGGAAGGGTTTGGGCGGGGTGTGGTCCCTGACCGCCGTTGGTTTGTCGCAGGTCAGGGCAATATCTGGGTGCATTTGTTGGGTTCGTGAAATCATCGTGTGTCCTTGTCCTTTCCGCTGAGAAGCCTGGGAATGGGAACTGCTCCTGCTGGCAACCACCGGCTGCTGGTTGGGTTCTCTGGAAAACGGGATGGCCGGGTGGACGGGTTCCTTGCTGGTGGTCGCGTCGGTGGCACCGGCCACTTTGCGCGCCACTTTGCGGCACAGGCTCGCCAGTTCCCGCTCCAGGTTCCGCACCCCGGCTTCGCGGGTATATTCGCGGATCAACTTGAGAATAGCCTCATCGGTGATGGTCAACTGGTTCTCGCTCAGACCATGGAATTCGCGCTGCTTGGGCACCAGAAACCCGCGGGCAATGCCGAGTTTTTCATCTTCGGTATAACCGCCAATCTCAATGACCTCCATACGGTCGCGCAGGGGCGCGGGGATGGGGTCAAGCTGGTTGGCCGTTGCGATGAAGATGACCTTGCTCAGGTCATACGGCATTTCCAGGTAGTGGTCACTGAACTCACTGTTCTGTTCCGGGTCGAGCACTTCGAGCAGGGCCGAGGTCGGGTCCCCGCGGAAGTCCATGCCCACCTTGTCAACCTCATCAAGCATATACACGGGATAGCGTGATTTAGCCGTCTTCATGGCCTGGATGATGCGCCCCGGCAAAGCCCCGATATAGGTGCGGCGGTGGCCGCGTATCTCTGCTTCGTCCCGCACCCCACCCAGGCTGGTGCGCACAAACTGGCGACCCAATGCCCGCGCAATCGAACGGCCCAGGCTGGTCTTGCCTACGCCCGGAGGCCCGACAAAGCAGAGGATGGGGGAACGCATGGTGTTGCCGGCCAGTTTGCGAACGGCCAGGTATTCGAGGATACGTTCCTTCACCTTTTCCAGACCGTAGTGGTCAGTATCCAGGATGTTCTGTGCGTCTTGCAGGCTGATTTCTGGTAGCTCCTCGTCGGCCCATGGCAGCTTGAGGATCCAGTCCAGGTAGGTCCGGATGACCCCGGCCTCCGGGCTGTTCATCCCCTGGTGGGCCAGGCGCTTGACTTCGTGGAGGGCCTGTTCCTTCACGTAGTCGGGGGCATCGAGTTCGGCTATCTTGCGCCGAAGTTCCTCAATGGGGTCATCCCCCTCTTCATCCTCGCCCAACTCGCGGCGAATCACCCGCATCTGTTCGCGCAGAAAGTATTCGCGCTGGCTCTGGTCCAGCACCTCTTTGGTGTCTCGCTGGATCTTCTGGCGCAGCCGGAGCAATTCGAGCCGCCGGGCCAGGATAAGGTGGACCTTCTGCAACCGCTCCATGGGGTGCAGGGTATTGAGGATATCCAGGCGGTCCCCGAATTCAAAGGCCGGTCCCCAGGTCACGATATCGGCCAGATGGCCGGGCAGTTCGATGCGGTGGACGAAGGAGACAGCTTCTTGTGGCACTTCTCCCAGGTAGTCCACAAACTCGTCCACCTGCTGCTTGACCGTCTCCATCAGGGCTTGCGCTTCCATGCTCCCGATATCTTCATCTTGAAAGGCTTCGCACTGCACGCGGTAGAAGGGGTCGCTCTGGGTGGTACGCTTGATATGGGCCCGTTGAAGACCTTCCAGAATGATACGAACGGTGCCATCGGGCAGCTTGATGAACTCCATCAGCCGGGCAATGACCCCGATGGGAGGAAGCTGCTGCGCCTGGTTGTTCTTGTACTTCTCTATCTCTTCTTCGGAGACGAAGATAAGCAGCACTTCGTGGTCTTCCTGCCAGGCTTGCTCCATGGCCCGGTAGGATTTGCCCTGACCGACCTGGAGCGGGACGGTCATGTGGGGCATTATCACCATCTCGCCCAGGACCACGAGCGGGAGTTCCCGATGGCCTGGCGATGGTTGAAACAAGAAATCCTGTTCGTGATAGAAAAAATCATTCTTCATTGATCTTCCTTATCTTTTCGGTTGTATCTGGGCAGAGGCTTCCCACGCTGATATGACACCCTCTAGTATATAGAACGTTGATATGGGCATAAGGTTACGTACATTTCTCAGATTATTTGCAAATGCGAACGATACTTGCCTTGAACCCTGGCCCGGCTCCGTTGGGTCCGAAGGCTGTTCGTGGCTATCTTGAGCTATTCCATCCATTGGATTTCGTGGGGGGTTGGTGCAGGGAAAGCCCCCTCCTGACCAGAGTTTCGGGTACGGAAGGGCCGCAGGCCTACGTATGACCAGAACCACATACCTCCAGGACCCGGTACCCGGTTCTCTTTCTGTGACGGGTGTGCCCACCGCGAGGGCAGGTGGATTTCCAGGGACGGGAGACTCCAGACGGTCATCCCCTTCGGAACAAGTTGCGCAACGGATGAGAGCGAAGGGTGTTCGCTTCGGTTCAGGTGAAAACCAGCATACCCCTGGTGGGGATGGTGGGACTTGAACCCACACGCCTTCCGGCACATGCTCCTAAGGCATGCGCGTCTGCCATTTCGCCACATCCCCTTGTGTCAGGAGTATAACACACCCCCGGGGCGATTGCAAGGTGAAAAGACGAATATGATGAGATAGTATGGGACGTATGATAAGATAGAGATATGGGTCGGAGTATGGTCAAGGATACGTACGTATAGATAGTATGGAGAGATGAAGTCGTTTCGGGATTCTCTGGCGGTGTTTCAGGAACCGGGCATCGCTGAACGCTGGTCGGCGGTGCAGGAGCATCTGCACCCGCACCTTGCCCGGCTTGCGGAGCAGGTGCAGGCGGCGATTGCCCGTCAGCAACCGCGCTACGAAACCAGTTTCAAGTCACAGCGATATATCAACCGCGGGCAGGGGGTGCGTTCACCCATTGAGGAGTACCATGTCGCGTTTGACCGCCCGCCACGCGGGTCAGGCGTCCTGGTGAGCGTGAGCGGAGCCGAACGGGCCATACTCGTCGGGTTGCAGCTCTGGGGGGTTCGCAAGGAGGCGCTCCGTTCGCTCTGGAGCAGCAGCCGTCTGGTCTGGCAACCGCTGGTGGAGCAGATTGAGCGCGAAGGTCAGACCCGCTTTGCCAGGAGCGGCAGGAAGTCAGTCGGGGGGAGGCGGAAAGAGGAGCCAGAAGGGGGGCACCCTCCGGAGGGAAGGCGGTCTGCCCCTCCCCGCTCCTGGATTGATGCCTACCTGGAGGCCCGCCACGCGAGCTACCTGTGGGCCGGGTTTGTCTCTCCCTGGGAGCATCTGCCCGATGATGATGCGGACCTCGAAGCCCATCTGGTGGCGCGGGTGCTGGAGCTTTTCCCCCTGAACGAGGCGATCATGGAGCAGGCCGAGCTGCCCGCCGGCCTGGGGGTGCTCCAGCTGCATGAACCCCGCGCAACCTACACCATCCATCCGTCTTCGCTCAACTCGCTGCCCGCTATCGAGACGATTATCGCCCACATCCAGGCCCAGAACTTCACCATCAGCGAGACGACGGTCCGGACCTACCATGTCGCCCTCCAGACCCGCCCGCTGGTCATCCTTGCAGGCATCAGCGGCACGGGCAAAACCCGCCTGACCCGGCTCTATGCCGACGCGGTCCATCGGGTCTCCTCGGTGGCGCACCCCAACCCCTTCTACCTGGTGGTGTCGGTCCAACCCGATTGGCACAATGCCCGGGACCTCCTGGGCTACTCCCATGGTCTCACGGGCCTCTACCACCCCACCCTGTTTCTACAATTCCTGGCCCGCGCTGGCTCCGACCCGCAGCAACCCTATTTCGTCTGCCTGGACGAGATGAACCTGTCCCGCCCGGAGTACTACTTTGCCCCGCTGCTCTCGGCGCTCGAAACCCCCGAACGCCTGATCGATCTGGGGGTTCCGGGAGGGGAGGTCCAGACGGTCACGGGTGAAACGCTGCCCAACCCCTTCCGCCTGCCGCTCAATGTTCGGATGACGGGGACGGTCAATGTGGACGAGAGCACCTACCAGATGAGTGACAAGCTCCTCGACCGGGCCAACGTCATCGAACTGACGGATGTGGATCTCACGGCCTTCCGCGCATCCTATCCCGGCCCGGTGGACGAAGAGGCATGGGAACTGATAACACGTGTCCAGGCCATTGTGTCGCGGATTGGCCACCCCGCGGGCTACCGGACCATTAGCGAGATACTGCACTACCTTGAGCAAGCCGCCGGGGTGCTTCCCCCTCGTCAGGCGCTCGACCTCCAGATGAAGCAAAAGATCTTGCCGAAGCTGCGGGGCGAAGACACCCCCCTGCTCCGCCACGCGCTCAGCGATCTGCTTACGTTGTTCCGCGATGCGCCGTTCCTGTCTGCGGCTGCGCGGGGGGCAAGGGGAGAGCAGGAGGAGAAGAAGGGGGAGGATGAGGACGCCCGACCGGAGGCGGGAAGAGCTGTCTTTGCCGAGAGTGCGGCAAAGGTGCAGCGGATGCTTGACCGCCTCGACCAGGATGGGTTTACCGATTTCTACGGGTGATGCCCAGATCCAGCGTTATATGGAGCATCGTTTTCCCGATTCACGATTGTAACCCGCGGTGTTATACTGGAAACTTAACTTACCCATGATATCCATGATATGATGATGGGGATTATGACATCCTGGTTTGAGCATGTGTTGTCTGCTATGGAGGTACATTATGGCGAGTGTGCGGGATCTGTTGCGGAAGAAAGAGAAGGGGGTCTGGACGACGTCACGCGATATGCTGGTGAGTGACGCGCTTGATCTGATGCTTGAACGAAATGTGGGGGCGCTGGTCGTCACCGATGAAGAGCGCCATGTGCTCGGCATCGTCACGGAGCGGGACCTCGTCCGGAAGTTGCTGCGGCGCAAGAAAGCCCCCGAAGAAACGCGGATTGAAGAAATCATGTCATCAAAGGCACTCTGTGTCACGCCAGAGTACACCGTGGACGCCTGCATGTCCCTGATGAATGACAATCAGATTCGGCACCTGCCCGTGGTTGAGCAAGACCGTCTGGTGGGGATTGTCTCGGTGCGAGACGTGGTGCGGACCATCGTGGCCGAGCAGGAGTTCATGATTATGCAGCTCGAAGACTACATTATGGCCTGCCCTCCCCACTTGAAGAGCGAGCAAACCATGGTCGTGAACGAGGTCGCTTGAGTTCTGGGGGAGGGGCCGCCCTCCCCCGCCCGGTGACTATCCCGAGAACCGCAAAGGACGCAAAGGCCTTTTGCTCCTGGTGCTCTTTGCGGTCCGTTTTCCTCCTCCGTTTACTCTGCTCCCTGCCCCCACACTCCTCCCCATCTCACTGAAGCACGTCGCTCAGTGGGCGAACCTCAAGCCCCAGGTCGGTCAAACGGTCAAGCAAGGTGGGCATAGCTTCGGCGGTGCTGTCGCTGCCGCAGTGCGCCAGCAAGATGGCGTCGGGCAGGTCGCTGCTCGGAAGGGTGCCCGTGAGCCGCTCGACCAGAAACTCCGGGGTTTTGGGGTCTCCCACCGAGTCGAGACTGTCGAGGGTCCAGAAGATGGGGAGGTAGCCCTGCTCGATGACCGTTCGAAGCACGCGGCGGTCATAGGCTCCGTAGGGGGGGCGAAAGAATGGCCGCATGGCGGCCCCCGTTGTCTCCCCAAAAACCTGCTCCGTCTCCGCCAGTTCAGCCGCAATCTGGGCATCGTCCAGGGAGCGGAAGTCCGTGTGGGTCAGCGAATGGTTGGCTACCTCGTGCCCATCCGCGACTATCTGGCGCACCAGGTCGGGGTTCTGGTAGATCCAGTTGCCCGTGAGGAAAAAGGTGATACGGATATCCCGTTCGCGCAGGGCCGCAAGGATACGCGCCGTTGGTTCGCTTTCGGCTCCCGCATCGAGCGTGAGCGCCACCAGCGGTCGCCCTGAACATCCCCGCCCGACAATCAACGGCTCTGGCTCCATATCCACCGTCCGGCTGCGCCCGGCAAGCTGCGGGACTATCAAGGGACAGCCCGCCTGTGGTGGGCCGCGCAGGTAGTTGTAGGACGCGATGAGCCGCGGGTCACTGCCGCCGCTGGCAGCAATGGCGGGCAGGTCTTCGCCGGGCGCAACGGTATGGGCAGAGTAGCCAACGATGTGCGGGGGGGGGGTGGGGGCAGCCGTAGCCGTCGCTGTCGGGAAAGGGGAGGGCGAT
>DAOTUF010000245.1:0-3208 GCA_034437495.1 Chloroflexaceae bacterium
GCTGCAACGCTTCTCGTTTCTGTTCGAGTTCGCAGCCGGGGCCGCGAACTCGAACAGAAACGAGAAGCGTTGCAGCGGGGATATCCGAGTTCTCCCCGCTGCAACGCTTCTCGTTTCTGTTCGAGTTCGCGGCCCCGGCTGCGCACTTCCCCTGTCTGCTGCCGCAGGCGAAACTGCCCCTCCAGCGCCCGGAAGAGGGCGGCGTCCAGCACCGGCACCGCAGCGTCAATCAGGGTGGCAAACTGCCGTGGGGGAGGGCGGTCGGGGGCGAGCACGGCAATGCTGTTGAGCAGTATTCGTATGGTCTCTTGCTCCTCGTCGTTGAGCACCAGGTCCGCCCACTCTTCCTGACGAGACAGCCGTTCCCGTTCGACGGGGTCGAGGAGCGGGCGCAGGGCAGCTTCCTCACGCTTGAGGTCGTGGAGCAGCGCCAGCCAGCGAGCGTGTATCATCGTGGCTTCGCTGGTCGCCTGCTTGATTTCCCGTTGCAGGTCATCGTGAAGGCGCATCAGGGTAGTCTGCCGCACCGCTACCACGGCCTCCAGGTAACGGGACTGCGCTTCTTTCAGGGCATCCTGTGCTCGTTCCCGCTCCGCTACTGCCCGTACAACCTGCTCCCGTCGCTGCGTCAGGCGGTGCTCAAGGCGGGCAAGCCGTCGCTCGGTGAGCGTGCGGCGCAGGAGGGAGGCAAGGACGGTGTGTTCAGCATACTCCTGCTGGAGATGGCGGACGCGGTGCTGCCGCTCCACAATGGTCCGCAGGCTCGCTAGCTTTTCTTCCACCTCGCGGGCGGTGGTACTGAGCTGCGCGTATGGCTCGGCAATGCGCTGCAAGGTTTCCACGTTGAGCGGGCGAGCTTCCAGCAACCAGTGCTCCACAAAGGCGTGCGGGTCGCAGGGAACTTGAAATGAGATGGCCTTCACAAACAGGTCGAGAAAGCGGCGGCTCAACCCGCCGAGCCGTTCGAGCATATCAGCCTGGTACTCTCCCACCTGGTCGTAGGTATGGGCATCGCGCAGGCTGCGGAGCATCTGGCGCAGTTCGGGGCGGCTGAGCGCCTGCCCCTCGGGGGCGAGGACCTCGGGGTCCAGGGCGGACGGGAAGAGAAAGAACATCCAGAGCGGAGCGGTCTGTTCGTCGGTCCCCTTGGTGCTGTTGGTGCTGTTGGTGCTGTTGGTGCTGTTGGTCCCGCGGCTGTTCCCGTCGCCAGCCTCGATACCGGCTCCCAGGGTAAGACGGGAGGCCCTGCGGGTATCGGCAAATTCCAGGGCAACACAGGCCGTTCCCATCCTGTCGGGCTGGTTGGGCAGGTTGGGCGCGATACGGGTGAGGTCGGTGGCCAGGAGCAGGCGGAGAGCATCCAGCACCGCCGACCAGGACGGCCCGCGCTGGTCAACCAGGTGGGTCGTTTCGCCGACGTCAATGGTTGTGCGGCTGAACTGATGCCAGTTGTGCAAAAAGATGCGTCTCAGTGCGAGCATGGGTTCCTGCTGCCCTGCCGGTCCCAGGGTGATATGGAGTCTTCGTATTATACCATCGTCTCGGACCGCGAGCCTCCGAGACGTTCTCTGGATGTGGTATGATAGCAGGCTATGAATACCTATCCATCCGATTTGTCCCACCAGAGCCATGACCGCCCGATACGGGTTGCGATGCTCGCCCGTGTGGTCTACCCCCTCCACGGGTTCGGGGGCATCGAACGGCACGTCTTTCACCTCGTCACCCACCTGGCGCGTCTGGGGGTCGCTGTCACGCTGTTCGTGCAGCACCCCTTCGGGCCACCTCCGCCGGCTCACCCCACCGGTGAGCGCAAAAACGGCAGCGGGGGCGAGGGCGGGGGCGAAGGTGAGAACGACCAGGATGCTGCCTGGAATCTGGTGCGGCAAAGCGTCTCGTCGCTGGTGTTTCTGCGCTATGACTACACCTCCCCCCTCCTCCCCCCCAACGGCGTCATCGGGCGGCAAATCAACTACCCCCGCTACACCTGGCATCTGGGGTTGGCGGCGGCGGCGGCGGTCCGTCAGGGGCGGGTGGATGTAGTCCACAGTCAAGGGCTTTGTGCCGCGGGATACGGAGCCATCCGGGTGCGCGACCCGTTCTTGCAGTCGGTCCCCTTTGTCGCCAACCCCCATGGTATGGAGGAATACCGCACCTCGGACTGGCGGAAGTGGCTGGCCTACGCGCCGTTTCGCCTGCTCTACACCTACGGGCACCGCTGCGCCGACCGCGTGATAGCCACCGACTCCTGCACGCGGCACGATGTCCCCCGCTACCTGGGCATTGACCCGAAGCGGGTCGTGGTCATCCCGAGTGCCATTGACGTTGACGAGTGTCTGGGTCTGGTGCGCGACGAGACCCGGGCCGCGCTGCGGGCGCGGTTTGGTCTGGAGGGGGCGGGGCCGGTCTTCCTCAGCGTGGGGCGGCTCGAACGCAACAAGGGCTACCACATCCTCATTGCGGCGCTGGCTCATCTGCGCGAGGTGCTCCCACCCGGCTGGCGCTGGCTGCTGGTAGGGCGAGGACGCGAGGAATCCTCCTTGCAGCATCAGGTACGGGAAGCCGGCATTGGTGCGCACGTCACCTTCGTGGGGCGGCTCCAGAATGACCGGGAACTCCACAGCCTCTACGAGGAAGTGGACCTGGTGGTCCACCCCACCCTGTACGAGGGGTCGTCGCTGGTGACGCTGGAGGGGATGGTCCACCGTCGTCCGGTGGTTGCCTGCGCGGTCGGGGGCATCCCCGACAAGGTGTTCGACGGGCAAAATGGCTGCCTGGTGCGGCCCGGCGACGTGGAAGACCTGGCCACAAAGCTGCGTCTGGCGCTGGACCAGCGGGCGCAGTGGCCGGCGTGGGGAGCAGCGGGGGTGCATATCGTGAGAACCACCTTTGCCTGGCCGGTCGTGGCCCGCGCTACAAAGGAGCTGTACGAAGACCTTCTTGCCAGAGGTTCCCCCGGTAGTTCCCCCGATGGCTCTTTCAGGAAAGGCATGGTATCATACCACCCACATGGTTCAGATACGAACGAAGACATCAGGTCATACACCGCACTGACTGAAGTCAGGCGGCTTGCACGCTCCGTCGAACAGGCCGAGGTATGACCAGACCTGGCCTTTCGAGGCTCCGTTCAGCCGGTCACGATACCCTGGGGTGCGCGAGCCAGCCCCAGGCGCTATCGGGCACGATGAAACAGGACGATGCGAGTAAGCCC
>DAOTUF010000246.1:0-2197 GCA_034437495.1 Chloroflexaceae bacterium
GGGCGGGGCCGGGGTGGGTGTTGGAAGTTCAATGCTCCTGCCCGGCTGTGGGGTTCCCCGGACGGGAGCACCGACGCGCTCTCCCTCGCCCGGCTTCAGAACGACCATCAGGAAGACCCCGACGATGCAGACCCCCAGAAGGAGCATCGTCAGGAAGGCCACGATGAGCAGAAGGCACAGATTGAGCTTTGCCTGTTGCGGTGTTCTTTTGGTATCCATAGGTGTTCAATGTTTGTTGAAGGCTTTCCAGATTATTCGGTAGGACCTGACACCGGGGAGACCCAGGTGTGCCAGTCATCACCAATCATACCACGTTCTCGCACGGACTGCATGGCTCGGGCACAGGGGCAGGAGCGGTCCGGGGGAAGGAGCGGGGGGATTGCCTGGAGCACCCGGAGCAGGAAGGGGAGCGCTGCTGCTGACCATTCGTCCCCCTCCCCCTGGACGCAGCCAAGCGGCGCGTAGCAGAGTTCGAGTTCGCGGGCAAGGAAGCTCGTTGGCACCCCGCCACCGCCGATGGCATCGGCTCCCCAGAGCACACAGGTCTGCTGGAGGGAGTCGTCAGGGGGGATATTGGAAGTGGGAGCTACGGCGACGGCTCCGTAGGTGCCGCGAACGAAGACGCGGGGCTGTCTGGCAAGCGGTTCGCTGGCAATCACCTGACGGGCCGCTGTTATCAGCGCGTCCCGCACGACCGGGCAAAAGGGGGGATGCTGCGGAAGAAAGCCATAGCCTTTCCCGACAAAGAAGGTCAGGTCGTGCCCGCGGGTCAGGTCGAGCAGGTGGTCGGGCACCAGGAGGTCGCCTGGTTCGAGCAAGCGGTTGATGGGGTGCAGGGGCAGCACCTCTATGACCCGGGCGGCCCCCATCTCCTTTGCGGCGTAGATGAGCGCCCGGGGGGGAGCCGCGGACGATAGCCACCCCACTCCCTCGTTCCCGCTGCCCTGGTGATGCTGGACCGGGCCGTAGGGGGTTGCCAGCGAGACCGCGGCGGTGGGGGTGGGGAGGAGGCCCGGCGGAGCCAGCACGATGAACGAGGAGGCAGGATAGTGGGAGGAGATGGGCATATGGTTTCTTTCTTCTCTGGTGCAAGAAAAGCATCGCGGTGCTATTCTACCATGCTTCGGGGGTGGGGAGAGACAGGAACAACCCCTTGCCAGAAGAGAACACAGGTGCTATACTGTCGGTGTATCTGGTATATGTCGTGCAGATTGACAGCTTTCCTGGGGTGTAGTAGAGTACGCACAGGAAGGAGTTAAGAGGGGGAACAAACCATGAGCATCGCGCCGGAAAAGGAAAAAGCCCTGTCGGCAGCCATCGCGCAGATTGACCGGAAGTTCGGCAAAGGCTCCATTATGCGGATGGGAGAGGCCAGCACCCGCCTGGCTATCGATTCCATCCCCACCGGCTCCATCGGGTTGGACATTGCGCTCGGCATCGGGGGGGTGCCGCGGGGCCGGGTGGTGGAGATTTATGGCCCGGAGAGCAGCGGAAAAACCACCCTGGCGCAGCATATTATTGCCCAGGCGCAAAAGATGGGTGGGATAGCCGCCTTTATCGATGCGGAACATGCCTTTGACCCGGTGTACGGGACACGGTGCGGCATCAATATTGATGACCTGCTCATCTCGCAGCCGGACACGGGGGAGCAGGCGCTCGAAATCTGTGATATGCTGGTTCGTTCCAACGCCGTGGACGTGGTGGTCATCGACTCGGTGGCCGCGCTGGTGCCTCGCGCCGAGATAGAGGGCGAGATGGGCGATTCGCTCCCCGGGGCGCAGGCCCGCCTGATGAGCCAGGCGCTCCGCAAGATGTCCGGCCCCATCAGCAAGAGCCGGGCGGTGGTCATCTTCCTCAACCAGCTTCGTATGAAAATCGGGGTCTTCTTCGGCTCGCCCGAGACCACCACCGGGGGACAGGCGCTCAAATTCTTTGCGTCGGTCCGGATGGACATTCGGCGGATTGAAACCTATAAGCAGGGAGATGAGACAATCGGGCTGCGGTCCCGCGTGAAGGTCGTCAAGAACAAAGTCGCGCCGCCCTTCTACCAGGCCGAATTTGATATTATGGCGAGCGAAGGTATTTCCTATGAGGGTGATGTTCTTGATGTCGGGTTGAAGATGAACATCCTCCGCAAGAGCGGGGCGTGGTTTTACCTTGGCGAAGACCGCCTGGGGCAGGGGCGCGAAAATGTGAA
>DAOTUF010000247.1:0-2454 GCA_034437495.1 Chloroflexaceae bacterium
GTTTGGCAGCGATATCTTCGTGCTGCGGGGGCTGCGCCGTCTGCTCGCGGTGATGCGGCGCGTACGAAAGGGCGACCTGGCAGCGCGGGTGGAACCGGTTTCGAGGGACGAGGTGGGGATGGTCGCGGGGGAGTTCAACCAGATGGCCGAGACCCTCCAGAATCAGGTGGTCGCGCTCCAGCAAACCAGTGCGTTGAACCAGCAACTCCAGGAAACCGAAGCCCGCAACCTGCGCCTGCTCGAACGGACCGTCGCCCACTACCTGGCGTTTGTCCAGCAGGTCACGCAGGGCAACCTGGCGCAGCGCCTCCGCGATGATGGGTATGAGCAAGGAACGCTCCAGCGCACCACCGACCTGGGCCGGCTGGCGGCAGAACTGAACACGATGGTCGAGCGCCTTCAGACGATTATCAGCGGGGTGGAATGGGCGGGAACCAGCCTGAACGAATCGGCGTCCCGTATCCTGACCGTGACGACGGAGCAGGCGTCTACCTCGTCCGAGCAGGCGGCGGCTATCAACCAGATATCCACGACCACCGCGGAGGTGCGTTCGATTGCGCAGCAGACCGCGCAGCAGGCGACTATGGTGGCGCAGGATAGCCAGTCTATGCTCCAGATGACGCGCAAGGGTACCGAAGCGGTGGAAGAGACCATTGCCGGCATCGGGCAGATTCGCCACCATATGGAAAGCATTGCCCAGACCATTCTATCGCTGTCGGAGCGCACCCAGGCCATTGAGACCATTACCAGGACGGTGAGCGAACTGGCCGACCAGAGCAACTTGCTGGCCCTGAACGCAGCGATTGAAGCGGCGCGGGCCGGGGAGCAGGGCAAGAGCTTCGCGGTGGTCGCGCAGCACGTGCGCGAACTGGCGGAGCGCTCGAAGGATGCTACCGTCCAGGTGCAGACCATCCTGGAAGAGATTCAGCGGGCCACCAACACCGCCGTGATGGTCACGGAAGAGGGCACCAAAGGGGTCGAGACCGGCACGAAGCGGGCGGAGCAGGCCGGGCACTTTATCCACCGCATCGCCCGGGAGGTCGAAAGTGCGGTCAACGCCAATATGGAGATGGCATCTGCCGCGCAGCAAGCGACCATCGGGATTGACCATATCAAGCAGGCGATGAACGCCATCCAGAAGATGATGCAGCAGGCATTGGAGGGAACGCGGCAGGCCGAGCGCACGGCGCAGGATTTGCAAACGCTGTCCCATTCGCTGCAACAAACGATTGCCAGTTTTCGACAAGCATCGGTTCACGACATTTCTCTTCACAAGGAGTAACAGCTTGCCCCATCTGAATCCCTATCCCTATCCCTATCCCTATCCCTATCCGAAGCTCATTGATACCCATACCCACCTGCATTGTGACCATTTTGACGGAGACCGGGCCGAGGTGCTGGAGCGAGCGGCCAGAGCGGGGGTGGCCCGTCTGGTCGAGGTGGGCTACGACCTGCCGTCGAGCCGGGCGGCGCTGGCGCTGGCCGAAGCCCACGACGCCATTTTCGCGGTGGTCGGTATCCAGCCCAACCACGCCCACGAAGCCCCCCCCGACTGGCGCGAGGAGGTCCGGAAGCTCTCCATGCACCCGAAAGTCGTTGCCATCGGGGAAATCGGCCTGGACTATTACCGCAACTATGCCCCGCCCGACGTGCAGCAGCGCTTCTTTGTGGAGCAACTGGCGCTGGCCCGGGAACGAGGGCTGCCGGTGGTCATCCACAGCCGTGAGGCGCAGGACGACACCGTCCGCGTTCTGCGTCAGGCAGCGCACGGTCTGACGGGCATCATGCACTCGTTCTCTGGTGGGCGGGGCTACGCCGAAGCCTGTCTGGAGGTCGGGTTCTTGCTTTCGTTTTCCGGTCCCGTCACCTTCCCCAAAGCCCGCGACCTGCACGAGGTGGCGCAGTGGGTTCCGCTTGAGGCGCTCCTGGTCGAGACCGATTGCCCCTTTCTCAGCCCGCACCCCTTCCGAGGCAAGCGCAATGAACCGGCGCGGGTGCGGTTGGTGGTCGAACAGGTGGCTGCGCTGCGGCAGATGGCGCTGGAGGACGTAGCCGCGGCGGTGTGGGGCAATGCGGGGCGGGTATTTGGCTGGTGAGTTTGTACAAAGTAACCAAAGAAACCCCCTGCTTTTTTGTTGAAATCGTCCAAACGAGGTGCTATGATATTCCTAACAGCTGCAACGATGCAGCCGCAACCATCCAAAGAGACCTGAGACCCCCAGCGGAACCGGATCTCGCGGAATGTGAAAACAGAGTTGTTCGATAAAGGAGCTAGAGCCAGGTAGGCAAAACCTCCCCAGAAGTGAGTAGGAGTACTCGTTATGGACACGAGAGAAAGGAGCAGAATGCAGAAAAACGGTTTCCCAGAGGCACCAGCGGGCGAAAGCCAAGTCCCCTGGAACGCTGATGACGGGCTTCGAGAGATCCACGGTTGCGCTACCCACGCTTAAAAAA
>DAOTUF010000248.1:0-1562 GCA_034437495.1 Chloroflexaceae bacterium
AGTAGATGCTGGATATGAAGGAAAAAAACAGGTTGTTCTGATTGAGGCGAAGGCGACCGGGTTAAAGAATATAATCATTCGTCAGATATTTTATCCTTTCAGGCAGTGGAAGTTCTATACTACCAAGCAAATGACCCCTATCTTTTTTGAGAAATTTGGGAGTCTGTACTTGTTCTGGCAATTTGATTTTGCAGATGAGAATGATTACAACTCCATACACCTCATCCGAACGGGGAAATTTGAATTAGAGAGCTGAAACGGAGCAAAAACCATGGTCCTACCGCCTCATACCCTCGTCCACAACCGCTACCGCGTCGTGCGCCCGATAGGGAAGGGCGGGATGGGCGCGGTCTACGAGGCCATCGACGAGCACCTTTCCTACACGGTCGCGCTCAAGCAAACCCTGACCGGCGGCTCGCAGCTTGACCGGGCCTTTGAGCGCGAGGCCCGCATCCTGGCGCGGCTGCGCCACCCCTCCCTGGTCCGCGTGACCGACCACTTTGTTGACCAGCACGGGCAATTCCTGGTGATGGACTTTATCCCCGGAGATGACCTGGGCGTTCTGATGCACCAGCGTGGTTCCCCCTTCTCCGTCGAAACCGTGTTGAACTGGGCCGACCAGGTACTCCACGCGCTGGACTACCTGCACAACCAGGACCCGCCCGTCGTCCACCGCGACATCAAGCCCCAGAACCTCAAGCTGACCACCGGCGGGCAAATCGTCCTGCTGGACTTCGGCCTGGCCAAGGGCACCAGTGCGCTGCAATCGGTGGCGAGCACCAGCAGCAGCATCTTCGGCTACACCCCGCAGTATGCGCCGCTGGAGCAGATACAAGGCACCGGCACCGAACCGCGCAGCGACCTGTATGCACTGGCGGCCACGGTCTACCACCTGCTGGCAGAGTCGCCGCCGGAGAACGTGCTGACCCGCACCTCAGCCATGATGAACCACCAGACAGACCCGCTGCTCCCGCTGCACGAACTCAACCCGCAGGTGCCGCCTGCCGTGAGCAACGTGGTGCAGCATAGTCTGTCGCTGCGCATAGACCAGCGTCCCGCCAGTGCTGCGGTGTGGCGAGAAAGCCTCCGCGCCGCCCTTGCTGCACCCGAGGGCAGAGCCACCCGACCGGTCAGCGTCCCGCCGGACTATCCCACCGGCCCGACGCGGGTGGTGCCGCGGGAAGCCCCGGCCCCGCCAGCGGGCGTTTTCACCTATGAAGAACCCGCGTCCCGTTCCTATTCCTACACGGGAACGACCATCGGGTCGCCGCCGCCGTCGCCGCCTGCCCGTGAGCCGGTGGCTCCGCCGGAGCGGCACCCTCCTCCCTGGGTGTGGCTGGCCGCCGGAGCGGGGGGCGTGGCGGTGCTGGCAGTGATAGTGGTTGCTCTGGTGCTGGTGCTGGCGAAGCCTGGAGGTGGTAGTGACGGGGGTGGGGAGGTGGCCTCCGGTGGGACATCCGGGTCGTCTTTGCCCACCGCGACGGCACCGGGGGAGTCGCCGCCACCACCAGCACCCACCTCCCCCCCCACCGAGATAGCCACCCAGGGCCCGGATGTCCCAC
>DAOTUF010000249.1:0-6849 GCA_034437495.1 Chloroflexaceae bacterium
ACCCGAAGAACTGCAATGGCTCGGGTCATTGCAGCGGAGCAAGCGCAAACTCAGTCATATTATTGCGAACCATTTGTTGTTTGCCCCTGATGTGTAAGGTGAGAATATCCTCTTCTGGAGGGGTGGCTCAATCAACCAGGGACCACAGACAGATGCTGGTAGGTCTATAAGCAACCTGCATGATCATTCACCATCATATGTATGAAATAATCAGCGCTCACGACGACCACCCTTCACTGCTGCCCGACTGTGATTGTGCCTGCTCTGCATCACCTGTCCCCGCGACAAGCGTGGTATCTCCTGCTTTGCGGTTGCAGCAGCATCCATGGCAGCGGATAATTGAACTTGACGCTCAATACCGGGTGGTCTTTGTGCCTTCGGTCAGCCATATTGCCGTGATTAACCAGGCCACTGTTGAACTGATCAACCGATTTGCAGAACCGGTGTCCCTGGATAGCCTGGGGCCTGCTGAACGTGCGGCAGCGCTCCAGTTGTATCAGCTTCGCCTGCTGCTGCCCCCCGGAAGCACGCTCCCGCCTCCTCCCCCACCGACCGAACTGATTGCGTGGTTACATGTGACGAATGCGTGCAATCTGCGCTGCACCTATTGTTATATTCATCAAACCGATGACGCGATGGATAGCGTAACCGCCCGATCAGCCATAGATGCTATCTTTGGTGCCGCACAACGGCATGGCTACCAGCAAGTTGCCTTGAAATACGCCGGGGGGGAAGCCAGCCTGTCCCTGGAGCGTGTTACAGAAATCCACCAGTATGCCCAAAACGATGCCAGGGCTAGCGGGGTATCGCTACGTGGTGTTCTCCTCAGCAATGGCGTGGCGCTGCGGCAGGAAGCCCTTGAACGAATTCACAGCCTGGGGCTTGATCTCATGATTTCGCTGGATGGCCCCGCAGTCGTGCAGGACCGGCAGCGTCCGCACCCTGGTGGGTGCGGATCATTCGCAGCAGTCCGGGCAAGTATCCTGCGAGCACGCGCACTCGGCATCCCACTGACAGTATCGGTCACGGTTACGGGGACCAGTATCGCCACCCTGCCCGAACTGGTATCCTGGCTGCTCCAGCACACTATCCATTTTACCCTGAACTTTTATCGAGAATGTGATACAGGTGCTGGCGTGGCCGAATTGCGTCTTGATGCAGCACGGATAATTGCGGGCATGGGTGCTGCCTACCGGACGATAGAAGCGCACCTGCCTCGGTACAGCCTGCTCGGTTGCCTGCTGGACCGTACCAACCCTGGCGCACCGCATCGCCGCACCTGTGCGGTCGGTGAAAACTATCTGGTCATCAACCACAACGGGAGCGTTGCCAGGTGCCAGATGACCATTGACCAGCCAGTAACGAGCATCTGGGAGCCTGATCCTCTTACGTCCGTCCGACAGGATACCGGGCCGGCCCAGAACCTCCCCGTTGAGGAAAAATACGGCTGCCGTGATTGTGTATGGCAGTACTGGTGCTCAGGCGGCTGTGCCGTCGCAACCTTCCGCGCTACCGAACGCTATGACGTGCAATCGCCCAACTGCACGATCTATCAAGCCCTCCTCCCCGAGGTAATCCGCCTGGAAGGACTGCGCCTGCTCCACAGGCACCGGAAGACCTGAGACCATTCAGGCGTTTTCCGGGTCTTCCTGGATATTTCCACATTTCCGTGACAACTACCTGGAACTTCCATAGAACCTCTCGCGTACTTCCTCGCGCCACAGCCTGTGCTCAGGTATACTCAAGCCAGAACCGCAGTGATACAGGAAAGAAAGGAAAGGGTGACGCAATGGAAGGGAATACATTTTTGTTCGGCATCGTACTGGCAGGGGGTATCTTCATTGGTTACAGGATTGGTTACTGGGTAGCAGTTATCCGCAGCAAACTACTTGCACCACCTTCGCCAGAAGGTACCACGTTTGTGGTGAACGGTCAATATCTCCAGCCAGTAGAGCCAGCCAGGTCGTCAGGGGGGACGCGTTTCATTATCACGGTCCTGTTCATCGGGTTGGGGATGGCTCTGGTGACTATGTCCCTGTAGTTTCTATCCTACCTGAAGGAAACGATATGGTTGTTGGAAGATAGCGCAAGCCTGTCTGCGTCTGCCTTCCAGATGATGCGGGCTTGCGCTATGAGTGAAAGACGGAATGATAAGGAAGAGCCATGGAACCAGCGAACGTCGGTAATATACCAGGACACCAGCGGGTATTGGCAACCAGTGACCGCCATGTCTCCTTTGCAATACAGAGTACGCACCTGCTGCGGCATTATCTCCAACACGACCGTGAAACAGCGGCCCACTCGTGGCGCGTGAGCATCCTCGCAACCCGATTGGCGCAACACCTGAACGGTACGGAGGAGGAGATTGCTATCGTGCGTTTAGCAGCACTGCTTCACGATATCGGCAAAGCATGGATCCCGGCCTCTATTCTTCACAAACCGACGAAACTCAACGCTGAGGAATATCGTCTTATGCAAGAGCACCCTGTACATAGCCGCGATTTGCTGCGTTCTTATGCGCCTGCTACCGCATACTGGCAGCACATCAGCGAGGTAGTGTTGCACCATCACGAGCACTGGGACGGCAACGGCTACCCCTCCCAACTGGCAGGCGCGAATATCCCCTATGAAGCACGTATTTGTGCAGTTGCTGATGTATGGGATGCGCTTATCTCAGCGAGGAGCTACCGCCCTGCCTGGGAACCGTCCGCTGTAGCTGCACACCTGCGTGCTGAGGCCGGGCGCAGCCTTGATCCGCAGATGGTGGAGGTATTTCTGGCAATGCAAGGCTATCCTCATTACCACCATGGTCCGAAGTGAAACCCAAACAGATGTTCACTCTCCGGTATCAACACCGCTACTCCATCGGAAAGTCAACGGTCACAGTATCGTGCCATACGAACGACGTTCATGCAACTGTTTGGTCACTCCACTCATGGCTGTTGCAAAGTCCGGTTGTACTCAAGGTTGGGCTGAAAACGGAAGCATCCTGAAGGGCGCTGCAATGCGGTGAAGTGGCGTGAACTGTCTGGCATTCTTAGCCTGGAAATTGAGCTTCAGGCAACTTTGCAATAGCCCGGTTCTACCACCCTGGTCGCTTGACGGTCCTCGCTATGTCGGCTATAGTTTGGCAGGATGCACCGCGGTGCTGGTGTGCTGGAAAAGATGCCTACAGAAGAAGCGAGAAGATGTTCAGGACCTCAAAGACAAGAGCATAAAGAGGACAAGAGGAGGATACACCCCATGAAAGTGCCATTACGCTGGTTGCAAGAATTTGTCGCTGTCACCGTGCCGCCCGACGAACTGGCCCACCTCCTCACCATGGCCGGGTTGGAAGTGGCCGATGTGAAGGTCATTGGAGGCGAAGGGGCCGACCTTCCGTGGGACCCTGAGAAGGTGCTCATTGCGAACATTCTGGAAGTCCGCCCCCACCCCAACGCCGACAAACTGGTTCTGGCGGATGTCGACTACGGCGCACCGGAGCCACATGTCGTCGTCACCGGTGCGCCCAACCTCTTCCCCTATATGGACAAGGGCCGCCTCGACCCGCCGCTCAAATCGGTCTTTGCCAGAGAAGGGGCCAGGCTCTACGACGGGCACCAGCCGGGCAAGGACATCATCACGCTCAAGGGCCGCCCGGTGCGCGGCATTATGAGCAACGCGATGTTGTGCAGCGAAAAAGAACTGGGACTCAGCGACGACCACGAGGGGATTCTCCTGCTCGATGACAACGAGCAGACCGCCCCGGTGGGCACCCCGGCCCGCGAAGTCCTGGGTGAGGTCGTGTTCGATATCGACATCACGCCCAACCTGGCCCGCTGCCTCTCCATTGTCGGAGTTGCCCGCGAAGTTGCGGCCCTGACGGGCGCACCGCTGCACCTCCCCGACCCCCAGGTCCAGATGGACGGGCCGCCGATTGAGGAGCGGGTCCGCATCACCGTGGAAGAACCATTGCTCTGCCCGCGCTTCACCGCCGGGCTGGTCGAAGGTATCACCATCGGTCCCTCCCCTTCGTGGATGCAGCGCCGCCTGCTCGCCGCCGGGATGCGCCCGATTAACAACATCGTGGACATCTCCAACTACGTCATGCTGGAGTGGGGTGAGCCATCGCACGCCTTCGACCTGGACCGTGTGGCTGACCACCACCTGGTGGTACGGCTGGCAAAGCCGGGCGAAACGCTGACAACCCTGGATGGCAAAGCTCGAAACCTGTCCCCCACCTCCGCGGGGGGACCTCCCCGTTCTCCCCTCCTGGTCTGCGACCCGACACGCCCTCTGGCCATCGCCGGGGTGATGGGCGGGGAAGACAGCGAGGTGAGCGAAACGACTACCGCGGTCCTGCTGGAAGCGGCTATCTGGGAACCCCGCCAGATTCGCCGCACAGCCCAGGCATTCAAGATACCGAGCGAAGCATCACGGCGCTACGAGCGCGGAGTAGACTATGAGGTTGCGCCCATCGCACAGCGCCGGGCGCTGGAACTGATGCGCACGCTGGCGGGTGGCACGGTGGCCCGGGGTATCATCGACGAGTACCCACGACCGTGGCAGCCGCTCACCCTGGAGCTTCCCCCCCGCGAGGTCGCCCGCATCCTCGGCATTCGGGTGAGCGCCCACGAGATAGCCGATATGCTGCGGGCGCTAGGCTTCGGGTGCGAGATGCAGTCCAGTTCTACCATGGGAGACCTGGCAACCTACGATATGGGAATGGGCATTGATATGACGACGGTGCGGGTGCAGGTGCCCTCCTTCCGTCAGGATGTGACCATGCTGGCCGACCTGTGCGAGGAGGTGGCGCGGGTCTACGGATATGACCGTATCCCCTTCACGCGCATGGCCGACGAGCTTCCCCCCGCCGAAGCCCAACCCGACCTGGAGTTGGAACAGCGCGTGCGCACCCTCATGATCGGGTGTGGCCTGGATGATGTGATTACCTACTCCTTCACCAGTATGGAAGCCGTGGCCCGGGTCAACCCCACCGAGGCGGTGGCCAGTCGCTACCTGCGGGTCAGCAACGCCATCTCCCCCGAACGTGAGTACCTGCGGCGCAGCCTGCTGCCGACCCTGCTTGAGGCGCTGGCGGCAAACCTGCGCGAATATGACCGGGCGCTCCTGTTTGAAATCGGGCGGGTCTTCCTGCCGCGCCCCTTCCTGCCTCCCCCATCTTCGCACCGCTCCGAGCACGAACAAAAGGGGGAGCAGGCGGACGAACGATGGCTGCCCGACGAACCGCGGACCCTGGCGATTGCGATGGCCGGGCTGCGCACCCCCCCCACCTGGAACGACTCGACAGAGGGGGCCAAAGCTCCCCCCTCCATCCTGGACTTCTTCGACCTGAAGGGCATCATCGAAACCCTGCTGGCGCGTCTGGGGTTGACCGCCCGGACCTCGTTTGTGCCGCTCACCGACGATGAGCGGTTCCACCCCGGGCGGGCCGCCGCGCTGCTCCTGGAGCGACCAGCTTCGCCCGGCGGCGGAGATGCCATCTCTCCGTCAGCGAAGCGCAGCGATGGACGAGGACGGGCCGAGGTGCTCAGCGAACGAGTGGGGGTTCTGGGCGAACTGCACCCCGACGTAGGTGAGCGGCTTGAACTGGCGCTCCCACGAGTTGCCGCGGCAGAGCTGAACCTGGACGCGCTCTTTGCCTGCGTCCAGGAACCCGCCTACACCCCCATCTCGCGCTACCCGGCGACGGTGCAGGACCTTGCCGTGGTTGCCGCCGCAGACGTGACGTCCGACCAGGTGGTCGCGACCATCCGGCGCGGTGCTGGCGACCTGCTCGAATCGCTCACGCTGTTCGATGTCTACACCGGGCCGCAGATTGGCGAGGGCAAGCGCAGCCTGGCCTACCGCCTCTCCTTCCGGGCCTCCGACCGTACCTTGAGCGATGAGGCAGTTTCGAAGGTGCGGGCGAAGATGGTGAAGCTCCTGGAACGGGAACTCGGCGCGACCATCCGAGGGTAGCGGGGTGAGTACGAGGAGAGAGGACGAGACAAGAGCGGATACGAGATACGAGGATGGACCCTGACCCTGCGGATGATGCCCGCGTGCTCATTGCCGTTATTCCCCACCCCCGCGACCTGGAAATCGTTCGGACGCAGGGGTGGTATCGTATTCCGCTGAACAAGGCCCCCGCCCAACTTGCTGCCGACTATCTGGCCTTCTACCAGACCGCCGCCTCTGGCAGCGAGCGCTGGTCGGTGCGCTACTACGCTCCCATCCTGCGCTACCGCATCACCACGCGCCGCGAACTACTGCCCCACGAAGCCAGCCACCCCCGTGCCAGCGACCGCTACTACCGTCTGGAACTGGGGCCGCTCGAATCGCTCCCTCTGCCCATCCCGTCGGCCCGGTTGCGCCGTGTCACCTTCATTGCCACCACCTTCGGGCAGATGCGCCGCGCCCGCGATGTCCGCGACCTGTGGCACCCAGACGAGGGAATGGCTCCCCCGGAAGATACCATCTGGGGGGCAGGGATGGCGGGAAAATCGCTCCGTTGGTAGCTTGCAGAACACGCCACGGCAGGCTCCTCTTGCGCTTCCCATAGCGCCAGACCCCGGCCCGCCGGCAGACTTCTGACGCTTCATGGAGTTCCAAAGTGTGCTACAATACGGCAAGGGGATACTTCTTATCCTTCTGAGGAAACACTATGTCCCAACCGGTCACAGAGCATATGCACCCATCAGATTCATCACCCCTCCCCACCGAGATGGAAGGCCTGATCACCCAGTGGCGTCAGCGTGACTACGTCACCCTGGAGGAGGTCCAGCAAGCCGTTCCCTCAACTGAAGACAACGCCGAAGCGATTGAGGCGGTTCTTGATGCCCTGGAAACTGCTGGCATCCCGGTTCG
>DAOTUF010000250.1:0-3112 GCA_034437495.1 Chloroflexaceae bacterium
GTGATGCGCATGGGCCGGTCGGGTTCCTCAAACGCTTCCGTGAGCCACGTTTCTAGCTGCCGCACTGTCTCGCGATGCACCGCATCGGGGATGTGCCAGTCGGCGCTATAGGTGCGCTGGCGGATGTGCTCGACCACGTCGCGGGGAGAGAGGGGGGGATATTCGTACTCCGTCAAGTCCGTGGTGGCGACCTCTGCGCCGGTTTCTTGCAGGTAGCGCCCGACCCGTTCGTCGGAACTGTGCATGCCCGGACGGTGGGAGCCATATTCCTCCCCGTGCTCCTTGAGCACCTCCCGCCACTTCTGGCGCACCACCCAGACGGGGGAAGCCTCCCCGTCTCCGTCTCCGTCTCCGTCCCTCTCTCCCTCCCCGTTGCCATCCGTCCGGACGGGCGGGCCGTCATAGAGCACCAGGAAGTGTCCTCCCGGTTTCCGCGTGACCCGCCGTGCTTCGTCAATGGCCTGCTGCCAGCCATCGACCAGATGCAGCACATGCACCGCCAGCACCATGTCAAAGGTCTCATCGGCAAAGGGCAGGCGGGTCATATCCGCCTGGCACAGGTGGCAGGTCAGGGGGGGGGCCAGGTGCGCCAGCTTCCGCACAAACTCGCGCATCATCGCCAGCGAAAGGTCCATACCGGTGATGTGGTAGCCCGCTTCGGCAAAGGGCAGGGCGATGCGCCCCGTCCCTACTCCCAGTTCGAGCAAGCGGCTTTCCTGGGTGGCCTGTGTCTGGGCAAGGATGGCCTCGCGGATACGTTCGGGGATGCCTTCGGCAAAGCCCCGCGTGGCATCGTAGTAGGCCACCGCCCGGTCATATGAAAAACTTGGCATAACTCCTTACACTCTGGTTCTTTTGCTCTCAGGTTGATGCTGCCTATTCTATCACAACCGCAGGCGGGCTAGAAGAAGATAGCAATTTGCTCATAGATATGCCGAATCGTATCAGGTCCCGAGTCGA
Organism: Chloroflexaceae bacterium; assembly: GCA_034437495.1. GTDB lineage: Bacteria > Chloroflexota > Chloroflexia > Chloroflexales > Chloroflexaceae > JAAUSY01. The sequence goes on from DAOTUF010000250.1 coordinate 961, forward strand.
AGTCTTCTCCCCCTGTCATGCGGGCCATACGCTGGAGCGTTTCCCGGTCGGCATCGGCTCCGTAGGCAATGGTAAAGAGCTTGATAGCCTTGCCACCCTCGTCCCCAATCTGGATGGCGTTGAGCATCTCCTCCAGGGTGTGGGTTGAGCCGGGCAGTATCTCGTTGTTCGCACCAATCCGTTCATCCCGTCCGTCGGTCAGCACGATAATGGCGCGAATGTGGTCGGTACTGCCGCTGGTCTTCAGGTCTTCATAGACCTGCATCGTGGCATCGTGCAGCGGGGTCGGGCCATCCGGCTGAAGGGCGTCAATGAGAGCTTCTACCTCGCTGCGCTGCTCACCGAGCGGCGCAAGGGGCGAAAGCGTGGTGATATCGCGGCTGAACGTGGTTATCTGAAGGCGGTCGTTGTCGCTGAGCAGGTCCACGAAGCGGCGGAGGGCAAGCCGCGCCTGCTCCATTTTGCTCTCTGCCGCCATACTGCCGGAGGTATCAACCAGCACCACAATGTCTGCGGGTTTCTTGGTGTCCTGCCACGTTTGCTGCGCGGTCCGTATCACCTCCGCAGGGGGAACCTCCAGGATAGCCCGCGGCTCTTCGGGGTCCACCCCGTTCTGGGGAGCCAGCGGAGCCGCCAGCGGGATGGATGGGTCGGATGGGCGAAACCCTGCGTCCAGTGCTCGCTGCTGCTGCGGCCGCGCTCGGAGGAACGTCTCGAAGTCGCTGGCGGCTGCGGTGTGCTCGTCCGTGACCCAGGGAGCATTGAGTTTGACATAGGGGTGGTCGCTCCAGAACGTGCCGTCGGAGGGGTAGAGAGCAACCAGCCGTGGGTGGCCGGGGCAGGGTGGCTTCTGGTCGGCGACCAGGTTTTCATAGAGCACGGCGCTGCTCAGGAAGGATGGCCCGCCAATCTCGCAGTCGAGCATGCGGTCGGCAAAGAAGCCCGTGCTGCGCCCGTAGTCGATGATGCTGCTCTCAATGCGGCTCATGAAGGCTCGCACCTCCTCGCGGCTCAGGTCTTCGACCGTTAGACCGCTCTGCTTGCCTGCCCCGGCGTATGCCTCCGACAGGAGCGCCGCCAGACCGCTGTTGCTGTGGTCGGGGTGGGTGTGCCCGAACTTGAAGTCGCCCCACTCCGGGTAGCCATGGGCAAACCAGCTCGTTCCAGAAAGCTCGTGAATGGTTGCCCATCCGATGGGCTGCTCCGGCCACCCCAGAGCCTTCGCCATCGGCTCCCACATCGCAATCACCACCGGGCTGCGGATCAGTTCGCGGGGTTCCTCGGTGGTCAGTTCGGTGCCGTGCGTGTCACGCCAGTCTTTCTGGGCCAGGGGCACATAGAGCGACGAGGCGGGTATCCACACCGCTGCCGGTATCTCCCCTGCGATAATCCCCTCCGCTGCTTCGATAGAGCCAAGGGGGGTGGCCGTGACGACAATGCGAGACCCGGCGGGGGTGGTGTGTCTGGCGGCGTTATATTCCTGTACGAGCGGTTCTAGCCACGCCTGCTTCTCCGAACCGTAGACGACCAGGATTTCGACGGTACCGGTCGGGTCGGGAGGGACCGGAGCCGGGGACTGGTCAGAGGGAGCGACGGGAGCGGGCGGTATAGCCTCGCCGGTACTGGGGGAAGCTTCCCCGGTCCCCTCCGTTGGCGTGAGACCTGCCTCGGGAGCAGCAGGCGAGGGAACAGCGCCAAACCATTTTTCGTAAATCTGGTCATACTCGCCCGATGCCCGAATAGCTGCGAGCGCCTGGTTGATGGCTGGCAAACGGTCGGCAAAGCTCTGGCGTACGCCTATCCCATACTGCTCGCTGGTCAGCAGCGGCCCCACCAGCGCCAACCCCAGGTCGGGGTTGTTCATCGTGATGTAGGCCAGGGCCGGGTGGTCGTGGATGACTGCGTCTACCTCGCCTCGCGCCAGCGCGTCCAGCGCCTCCCGCACCGTCACGTAGATGACCTGTTCGTACCCGGCAGCGTTTTGCTGAAGCCACGTCTCCGCCCCGTCAGAATCTTCTTCTATCCCGACACGTTTGCCCTCCAGGTCGGCGGGGGTTGCGATGGTGCTCCCCTCCTGCACCGCGATGCGCTGACCCGCGTTGAAGTAGGGGTCACTGAAGGCCAGCACGCGCTGCAGGAGGGGAGCACCATC
>DAOTUF010000251.1:0-4558 GCA_034437495.1 Chloroflexaceae bacterium
GCACGGGCCATTCCGCGTTGGCCTGGTTAACCACCAGCGATAGGGCCTGGGGCTGGCTCGCGTACCCCAGGGTATCGTGACCGGCTGAACGGAGCCTCGAAAGGCCAGGTCTGGTCATACCCGGCTTCCGCGCCGGAGCGTGCAAGCCGCCTGACTTTAGTCAGTGCGGGGTATGACGTCGTATCCTCTCTCGCTCTTGCAATGGACCGGTCTTGTGTGGTGTAACTTTCCTGTAACTCGGCGAGATTACCGACATCATACCGTACTTCGGGACATCTGTAAGTAAAGATCCGGGGGAGATTCAGGAAAGATTCCTTACCTCCCCCGTCCAGAGAGCGACGACGACTACGGGTGGTCCGAAGGTCGCGGTGGTTTGGGGGGCAGCTCCGGGTCCCTATCGCCCGGCCCGGCCATCCCCGGCTGTGGGACCGTTCCCTGCACCGCGGCCCCCGCTGCTGGCTCCGTTATCACGAGCTTCAGCTGATAGGTGTTTTTGGCGGTGTCGGTCCTGGTGGCCCCATTGACGCGCAGGTAGAATTTCTCCTGCATGGCGTAGGGGCTGGTATATTCCACATACTCATCCAGATTATCGTACTCATTCGAGTACGCCACGATCTCATAGGCGGCATCGTGCAGAATGAGGTCATAGTCGGCTCCGGCCGGGATGTGGGTCAGGTCGATGTTCACCCGCTGACCGTACGAAAGATAGAACCAGTAGTAGTCATCCACGGTCCCCTCCGCATCGGGTTCTTCGTCCAGCAACCCCCGACAGATGGCACTTTCCTGCTCCTTGGCCTCAATCGGCACGCCGTTTGGCTCGGTGTCGCGGCACGACCCGACAAAAAACTCCACCTCAATGCTATCGGCCACCTCTCCCTTGCCTATCTGCGCGGTGGCCACTGCCGTGTCAATGGCGGGAGCCGCATGGAGCGTGGCGCGGGCCACCCCCTCGGCATTGGAGGGAACCCGTACAAAGGGGAGACCATTGGAAAAGTCCCCGAGCGTCGTACTGAAATCCACAGGATACCCCGACAGGAGGGTGCCTGTGTCATCCATCACCGTCGCAATAATCTCTGACACCGCCGTGACCTGGGCGGGGATCTGGCGCGGCACGGCGGTCACAAAAATGCGTGAAGGCACCGCAAACCACACATTCGCCTCCCCGACAATCTCCTCCCCGCTCGCCGTGCTGACCTGGGCAATCACCGTGGCCTGGACGGTCTCCTCACGGAAGGGGGCCCGCAGCGTCACCTGCGCCTCCCCGGAACTGTTCGTGATGCGGGTCATCGTCGTGTCTCCATTGGTCAGCGTCCCCAGGGTCGTGTGGAACGTGACCGGGTAGTTGGCAATCGGCGTGCCATCCACCTGTTGCACCACTGCCAGAACCGTGGATTCGCTGTTTCCGTCTGCCGAAACCCGCCCCGGGTTTGCCGTCACATTGACCCGCAGGATATGCGACTCCGGCGGAGCAAACCATACATGGGTCTCCCCTTCTACCACCCGCTCCGCCCCCGGCGTCGGTTCGGCAACCACCTGAGCCGTCACCGTGGCCTCAACCACCTCCTTGCTCCAGACCAGGTTGAGCGCAGTGCTGGCCTCGCCGCTCATGTTGGTCGTGGCCTCGATGCTCGTGCTCCCATTGGAAAAGGTCCCCTCCGTGGTCGAAAAGGTGATAGGTGTGTTGGGGACTGGCGCTCCCTGGCCTGCTTCGAGCGTCGTCGTCACCTCTCGCACCACGGCCCGCACCGTGGTGCGCAGGTTTCCATTGACCGGTACCTCGTCCTGAACCGTCGTCACCTCCACCAGCAGCGGGGCCGGTTCGGGCGTTTCAAACCACACCTTCCGCGTCCCGATAATCTCGGTTCCACCCTGCGTCCTGGCCTGAGCCGTCACGATGGCTTGCATGGGCTGGCCCTCCCAGGTCGGGGCGGTCAGGAGGGTTTCGGCTTTGCCATTCGTATCGGTCGTCTGAATGATACTGACATCTCCATTGGCGAAGCTCCCCACCGTGGTTCGAAACGTGACCGGTGCATCCGGGACGGGGATGCCCTCGGCATCCCGCACGGTCGCGGTGACGACACTCGTGGTGGCTCCGTCTGCGGGGAGGCGGCCTGGCACCGTCGTGACAATCACCCGCGCCGGGTCTACCTTCACCGGTTCAAACCACACCGTCGTGCTCCCCACGACCTCGCTCCCGTCCTCTGCGAAGACCTGGGCCGTTATGGTGGCCGCGCCCTCTTCGTTGACCAGGGAGGGCTTCAGCGTCGTATATGTCTCCCCGTGCTCGTTCAGCATACTGATGATATTCGTGTTTCCATTGGGGAACAACCCCCGCGTCGTCCGCAAGATCACCGATTCGCTCACAATCGCTACCGTATCGGTGTTCTGGACCCTGACCGTGATAGCGCTCGCGCTGGTGCCGTCGGAGACCACATGGCCGGGGGCTGCCGTCACGATGACCGCTTCGGGGGGAGGGTTGGCCCGGAGTATCACCGGCAGATAGACTCGGTGTCCCTCTCCCACCGCCGGGGTTCCGCTCTCCCCCCCCGAACGCACGCCGGTGCTCTGGCTCAACGCTGCGGTGGAGCGTATGGGGCTGCCCCCGGTGGGGGGCGCTGCTGCTGGCGCTGGCGCAGACGCAAAATGACCGGCGGCCTGTGCCCGCGAGGGGGCGGGGGTGAACATCTCACCTGCTCCTGCCCCCAGAAGCAGCGCTACCCCCACGACCAGCATCAGCACGACTATCCCCATTCCCTTCCCCTTCTCCGGGGCCGGACCCTCTGGCAAACGCCACCAACTACCGTACAGATGGACCTTCATAGCCATAGCAACCTTCCCTTATTTCCTTCCTCACGGCGACCAGGCCGGGTGCAAATCGCCCACGATATGATTGGTCAGGTTCCGAATATCCGTCCCATCGGCCCGCATCGCAAAAATCTCGTAGTTATCGGTGCGGTCCGATTGGAACGCAACCCACGACCCGTCGGACGACCAGTCCGGGTAGATATCGTTGGCCAGTGTGTTGGTCAGATTTGCCAGTCCCGAACCGTCCACGTTTATGACATAAAGTTTCCAGTTCCCATCCCGACCGGAGGCAAACGCAATGCGCGAGCCGTCGGGCGACCAGGCGGGGTAGGCATCGTTGGCCTCGCTCTGCGTGAGCTTCACCGGCTCGGTCCCGTCAGAACGCATGGTGTAGATATCGAAATCCCCATCCCGCTCCGACATGAACGTTATGCGCGAGCCGTCGGGCGACCAGTCGGGGTGGGTATCGCCTCCTCCCTGGTTCGTCAACCGTCCCACCTCCGACCCGTCGCTTGCTACTACGTAGATTTCGCGGTTCCCATCGCGGTCGGACACAAAGGCAATCCAGTTGCCGTCCGGCGACCAGGCCGGCAGTTCATCGCGGGAGGGGTTGCTGGTCAGATTCGTGACTCCTGTCCCATCGGTGTTCATCACATACACATCGAACACCCCATCGCGGTCGGAGGTGAATGCAATGCGCGAGCCGTCGGGCGACCAGGCCGGGTGGACATCGGCAGCCGGATGGTTGGTCAGGTTGGTCGGGTTGGTGCCATCGCTGTTCATTACATAGATTTCCCAGTTCCCATCCCGTCCCGCTGCAAAGGCCATCCGTTCGAGGTTGGCCGGGGCGGGCGCAGGCGGAGCCGGTGTTTCTCCCCCTCCCGGGGCGGAGGGAGCTACCCCGCGGCGGGCCCAGTTGGGGTGGCCATCGCTCGCGATATCCCTGGTCAGAAGGGACAGGCCAGTGCCGTCAGCATTCACGACATAGATTTTCCCGCGCCCGGTGCGGTCGGACTGAAACGCAATGCGCGAGCCGTCGGGCGACCAGGAGGGGTGGGTGTCATCGTTTTCGCTGCTCGTCACATTCGCCAGACCGCTCCCGTCTGTATTGATGGTGTAGATCTTCCAGTTCCCGTCCCGTCCAGAGGCAAACGCAATGCGCGAGCCGTCGGGCGACCAGGAGGGGTAGGCATTATTCGCGTCACTGGTCGTCACCCGGGTCGGTTCGGAGCCATCGGCGTTCATCATGTAGATCTCGTAGTTGTAGTGGCGGTCGGACATAAAGACAATGCGCGAGCCGTCGGGCGACCAGGCCGGGTAGGTGTTCGACCCCTCCTCCGTGAGCTTGCCTGTGGTTGTCCCTTCAATATTGACCACATAGATTTGTTCGTCCCCTTCGCGGTCGGACACAAAGGCAATCCAGTTGCCGTCCGGCGACCAGGCCGGCAGCACATCCCGCGCCGGGTTGTTGGTCAGGTTGACCAGGTTCGTCCCATTCGTATTCATCACGTAGATCTCGAAATCCCCGCTGCGGTCGGAGGCGAACACGACCCGCGACCCATCGGGCGACCAGGAGGGGTAGGCATCGTTGGCCGGGTGATTCGTCAAGTTGATCTGGCCGGTGCCGTCCGGGTTCATCGTGTAGACTTCGAAGTTGCCGTCGCGATTCGTGTGAAAGGCAATCTGTTCGGACACTGAGGGCGAGGGCGAGGGGGCCGGCTCTTCCGCGGGGGGCGGCGCTGGCTCCGCTTGC
>DAOTUF010000252.1:0-11414 GCA_034437495.1 Chloroflexaceae bacterium
GCTGGAATGTACGGAACGCTGACCATCAACGCTCCATAAGGCTTGAAGGCTTGAAAGATTGTATTCACTCCTGGCACGTCGGGGGGCGGGAGAATCCTACCCCCCCAACCCCTACCCCCAACATTACAGCCTGACGAGCAGTTCGGCTAGAGCGCGGCGGTAGCCCTCACTCACCAGTTCACGCCAGTGCTCCTTGCTCTCCTCCAGCAGGCGAGCACGTTCTTCCTCGCGGCTCCGAAGGTACCGGTCGAGCGCTTCCTGTTCCTCCTTTGTCGTCTCCAGGGCTGCCACATAGGTCTTTGCGACGGCGATGTCCTGAATGGACCCCAGGCTGCCTTGCAGGGCCTTGATAGGGGTAAGGAGCCGGTCTACCAACTCCCCGTGCTGGTCACTGAGCATCTCCAGGACATACCGCAAATGCTTGCCCGCAATCCGCGTCTCGTGCAGGGCCGTGTCATCTTCGTTTCCTTTCTGGCTGGTCTGGTTGGTCTGGCTGGTCGCGGCCTCGTCATCCATGGGAATGACCGTCTCGTAGGAGCGTAGCGCCTCGTAGCGCTGCCAGAGGATGCTTCCAACCACATCGCACACCCGCAGGGTCGTGTCCCACCCTTCAGCCCGGTCAGTCAAAAAGCGGGCAAAATCGCGCTTGAAGGTTTCGTAGGCCGAAGAATCGAGCACCACCATCAGGCGCTTGTAGGCAGCGGCGCGGTCGCGCTGGAGCGCCGTGACCAGCGGGGACATCGCCGCACGCTGGTCGTCGGGTTGCTGCTCGATGTAGTGACGTACCAGGTCAAGAAACACATCGCAGTCCCGCACCTCCCCGAGCGACCAGGCGATTTTGCGAAGGTGCTTTCGGAAGGGCCGCAGTGTCTCTTCCGCAACCACTGGCCTGATGGTCGGGAGGATGGCCCGCAGGCGGCGGGTCGCCACTCGCATATCGTGGATCGCCTCGATATCGGTATCTTTCCGCACCTCGCGTTCCATCACCAGCAGTTCTTGAAAGTGGGTGCGCAACTGGCGGCGGGCTGTTTCGGCCAGGGTCCGTGGCTTCCGCAGCGACGAGCGCTCGATGACGAGCGACCAGGGGGCACGATCAGCGTCGTTGACGTCAGCGCTATAGGTATCATAGGTATCATAGGTATCATCATGGTCTCGTTGCCCATTGGACCCGGTCCGGGGTTGGTCAGGGGCCGGCGTGGGCGGCTCCTCTGCTCGCGCCTCCATCGTGACCTCCACCTCCTGCTGGAAGACGCGGTGCCACAGGTCGGCCTTTTTGACCGCCCGGGACCCGTCCTCTTCGGCGTGGGGGCCACGGAGATGGAGCACCACCCCGCGGCGGCGGACCTCGCACGTCTGGAGATGGGTTGTCTGCGTGTGCGAATAGTCCAGCCCATCGGCAACCCGCAGCAGCGAGGCCAGGCAGAGCGCAAGGTGCTGGTCCTTCTTGCCCAGACGCACATAGGCAGGTTCCAGTTCGGGGCGAACCTTCTTCCGGTGAAACGCGACCAGGCAGGCCACAATAGCCTGCTCGTTTTCGTCCAACCCCGACATATCCGCGTCCAGCACGATATCCCGCCCGACGAGGTGATGCTGTGGGGGGTCAATGGGCAAACCAACATCGTGGAGCAACCCACCAGCTTCCAGCAGGTCGCGGGAGGACCGCGGCAGGTCGTAGGTCCGACGAACCGTATCGAACAGGGCCAGCGCATGGGCGGTCACGGAGCGCATGTGGGGCATATCCACGTCTATCTGGGAGTGGGTACGTGGTGCATCCGTTTTCATCATCAAGTTCCCTCCTGAAGCAAAGTCAACCCTCGTTCCAGTTTCGAACGAGGCTCGGGTACCAGGGTCATGTAGTCTCCCAGGGCGGCAACGAGCGCTTCAAGGTCTCGCTGCGTCCCGGCAGAGCGAAGCTCAATCTCAAGTTCGCAGAAATCATCCGTGGCTCCGCCTGCCTCAATGCGGCTTTCGTCCAGGCTTATTTCGGCTATCTCGTAGTGGTCATCCGACCGGACGACGATATGGTGGCGATGGGTATGTATCGTCAGGACCGGCAGCAGGGGGGTGTCAGGTGGCACCAGCGCCCCCACGCGGCGGCGGACATCGCTGTCGGGCCAGCTCGCAGGGTTGGGGTTGGCGACCGCAGCTTCCCACTCGGCTCGCTGATGAACGCCCTCGCGCACCTGGCCCGGCCCCTTCAGCGTCACAACCGTCTGCCCATCGACCTCGCGGGTCCGCAGCCCATAGTTCGCCTGTCTCAGATGACCATCTGCCGTGTCGTAGTAGGTGTTCCGCTGCGCCTCGCGCTGTAGCGCTGGCCGGAGCAGGTAGGAACCAAGCCGCTCCAAAGACAGGAGCACCGGGAAGATGTGGGGATTATCCAGGCGAAATTTAGCTTCAATTTCCATCAATATCCATCAACATCCGTGTTATCTCTGTTCACAGAGCTTAACAAACACGTAACATGGTCTTAACAGAGCCTTAATACGAACTTTTATCGTACCACACCCCGCAGGAATTGTCAAATACGGGCAGGACCCCGCAGTCCCCACGCTCACCCGGAGCAAGCCTCAACAACTACTGATCACTGATCAGTGATCAATGATAGCCGTAGTCGCCGCCGTTATCTGGTCGAAGCAGAAACTATCAATCGCGGCCTGAAGTTCCCCCGCCAGTTCCCGGTGGGTAGTCCGAAGATGGTCCGTCAGGTCATACATCTGCTGAATGTTCCCCAGGATGGCCGCCCGGTGCAGGTCGAGCACCCATTCAAAGGGGAGCTTTGCCAGTTCCGCTCTCAGGTAGTCGGGGTCTGAGAACGAGACCTCGCTCCCCCCACCAGCAGCTTCCTCCTGCGGCTCCCCCTCTGGTGCGGTTTCACACACAAACTGCACCCCCAGGTTCTTCATCAGCTTCCAGATAATATCTTCGTGGCGAAACGGCTTCCGCAGAAAATCATCGCAGCCTGCGGCGAGAATAGGTATGCGGTTTTCCTCAAAGGCGCTGGCCGTCAGCGCAACAATCGGCGTTGCCTGCCCTTGCTCCGTCGTCTTGATAACCCGCGTAGCCTCCACCCCATCCAGAACTGGCATACGGATATCCATAAAAATCAGGTGGGGAAACCACTGCTCCCACACGGCAATGCCTTCCCGCCCGTCGGCGGCTCCCCGCACGTCGAACCCCAGAGAGGTGAGCAGCTCATGCAGCATTGTGCGGTTATCTTCGTGGTCTTCGACAATCAGAATGCGGTAGGATGGCTGACCGGGCGCAAGCCCCACCACCCGTCGGAGGAGCCGGTGGGAAGTATCCCTGACGGCTTCCGTCAGACGGACCGGCAGCACGAACGCAAAGGTGGAACCCTGACCGGGGCGACTTTCGACATGCAGGTCTCCCCCCATCATCCGGACAAAGTGCTGGCTGATGGGCAGGCCAAGCCCGGTGCCCTCCTGCGACTGGTCGCTCCGGGGTATCTGGAAGAACGGGTCGAAGATGTGGGAGCGGTAGTCGGGGGCAATACCAACCCCGGTATCCTCCACCTTGAAGCGCAGGAATACCTGTTCAGGGCGGGGAGAGAAAGAGGACAAGGGAGATTCGGGCGCGGGAGAAGGGGAAGGAGCTTCTGCCACTGGCTCCTTGGGCATCTCGTCCTGAACCCTGACACGCAGCGTCACCCCCCCCTGCTTCGTGAACTTGATCGCGTTGGAAAGCAGATTGATGAGCACCTGACGCAGCTTGCCTTCATCCGTGACGATGCCAAGGGGAACATCGGGAGCCAGATCGAGATGAAGTGAGAGGTATTTGCTGCTGGCTCGCGGGCGGAACATATCGGCAAGGTCGCGGAGCAGGTGGTGCAGGTCAACGATATGGTCGTGGAGTTCGACCCGCCCGGCCTCGATACGGGACATCTCCAACACATCGTTGATGAGCGCGAGCAGGCGTTCGCCGCCGCGCTGGATGGTCCGCAGGTATTCGCGGTGTCTGGGCACCACCTGCTGGTCCCGGTTCAAAAGCTGCGTAAACCCGAGAATAGCATTCAGCGGAGTGCGAAACTCATGGCTCATCCGGGCAAGGAACGCACTCTTGGCCTGGCTCGCCGTTTCTGCCGCTTTCCTGGCTCGCCGCAGGTCCTCTTCGGCCTCCTTGCGGTCGGTGATATCCTCGACGCACCCCTCCAGGTGCCGCACCATCCCGGAGGCATCACGGACGGCCCAGACATTGAGCGAGCCGAAGAAACGGCTCCCATCACGGCGATGATACCAGTGCTCCAGGCTGGCCGTCTCATGGTCCAGAATCTGCTGGACAATCTCTCGTCGGAGGTCCGGGTTGGTGTAGACCTGCTCGGCAATGTCCCATATCATCGTGAGCACCTCCCGCTCCGAGGTATAGCCAAGCATCCGAACCAGCGACGGGTTGGCCGACAGAAACCGCCCGCTGAGCGTGGAGCGAAAAATCCCAATCGTCGCGTGCTCAAAGATGCTGCGGTAGCGCTTCTCACTCTCATAAAGGGCATCCTCTATCTTCTTCCGCTCGGTGATATCCGTCGAAATCCCCCCCGTCGCCACAATGACCCCCCGGGCATCGAAGATGGGGAAGCGGGACGAAAGAAACCGGTGCGCCTCCCCATCGCTCAGGAGCGCCTCTTCCTCGCACTCAATCGGCGCACCAGCCTGAAGCACCTGCTGCTCGTGACCTTCCCACTGCGCCGCATACTCCGCGGGGAACAGGTCGTAGCCGGTCTTGCCAAGCATCTGGGACGGGCTGAGGTTGAGCAGCCATTCGGTAAAGCGGTTGATGAGCAAGAAATGCCCCTCCAGATCCTTCAGGTAAATGGCAGCGGGGGCGTGGTCCAGCACGCTCTGAAGGAGCGCCTGACTCTGGCGCAGCGCTTCGGTGCGTTCGGCCACCCGCTGCTCCAGGCGAGCGTTGGCCATCTGGAGCGCTGCCTCGCTCTGGCGCAACTCCTCTTCCGTCTGCTTGTGGTGGGTGGTATTCCGCACAAAGGCACACACACAGGCTTGCGCATCCACCACCATATAGGTCGCCGTCACCTCCACGGGATAGACCTGCCCATCCTTCCCGCGGTGGTAGGTCTCTTCGATAGCAGCCCCCCGCTGCTTGAGGTTCTGCCACTGCATGCCCCAGGCATCTGCCGAAAGCCCCGGGTCAATATCGCCCACGCTCATCGTCAACAACTCCTCGCGGGTATAGCCCGTCCCCGCACACGCGGCGTGGTTGACATACACAAACCGCCCATCTGCCCGCACCCAGAAGATTTCATCCACGGCATGGTCCAGCGCAAACTGCGCCTTGCGGAGTTCTGCGGTGCATTCCGCTACGCGCTGTTCCAGGTCGAGGTTGGCCTGCTGGAGCGCAGCCTGGCCCAACCGCAGCGCTTCTTCGGCCTGCCTATGCTTCGTGATATCGTGGATAATCGAATAGAGCAGAAGCCTGCCCGCATGCTGAATGGGGCCGCTGTAGACTTCGACCTCGCGGACCTCTCCACTGGACAGGCGGTGGCGGAAAAAGAAGTGATTGCGCTGCGCCTGCCGCGCCCGCTGCATCTCTTCATACACCTGCGCCCGCGACAGCATATTGATATCGGAAATGGTCAGCGAGCGGAGCGCCGCACGGGAGTAGCCGTAGAACATACAGGCAGCGGGGTTTGCATCCACAATGGCCCCACTCTCAGGATCAATCAGCAGCATCACTGCGTGGTTGTTGGTGAACAAACTCTCATAGACCTGGGGGGACTCCCGTTCTTCTGGAGAAACATCATGGCTCATCATGAAAGCATCCCACTTGCTCGTACTTCTTCTTCCTGAATGACCCCCTGCCCCGCCATCATGACCCGGTTGCGCCCGGCCCGTTTGGCCCGGTAGAGTGCCACATCCGCAGCTTTGATTGCCGTGTCCGCCGAGACCCCATGCTCCGGGATACCGGCAATCCCCATCGAAATCGTCACCCTATCCAGTTCCCGCCCTCCGTAGGCCACTTTGAGTTGGCGAATGCCCGAGAGCAGGAGTTCGGCCCGTTCGTGCGTATTCTCCAGCGAGGCATCTGGCAGCACGAGCACAAATTCTTCGCCTCCATAGCGGCAGGCGATATCTTCGCTCCGAATGTTCGCCTGGAAGAAGGCCCCCACCGCCCGCAGCAGCGCATCACCCGCGTCGTGCCCATACGTATCGTTGAACTGCTTGAAGTGGTCAATATCGGCCATAATCACCCCGATGGAGCGCTGGCGGCGGTTGGCGCGGTCTATCTCTCGCCCGATGGTCGAGTCCAGGTAGCGGCGGTTGAACAACCCGGTCAGCGGGTCGCGGATGGACTGCTCGCGCAGCCGCTCGCGCAGTTGGAGGTTGGCCAGCGCCAGCGCCAGATGGTCGGTCATCATCAGCGCCAGACCAAGCCAGTGCTCGTAGGCTTCCTGCGACTCCAGAGGACCATTGATCAGCCGCAGCATCCCGAACACCTCATCCTGGGCCGTCAGCGGCAGGCACAGGCAGGAATGCATCCGCGACGGGTCGAACCGCGGGCACCGGGCCTCATGGGATTCTCTGGTCATCGCAAAGACCCGCTTGCCCTGGCGAGATGGGCATTCGGCAGCGATAATCGTCGACACAAAGGCTTCTTCATCGCCCCATCTGGCTACCGCCTCGAACACCGTCCCGGCGGCGTTGAGAATGTACAAGGCCCCCGACTTCTGCTCAAACAGGCGCGAAGCCGTCCGCTCCACAATGCGGTAGGCATCGTTCACCGTCGGGCAGCTCTGGAGCGACTCGCCCATCCCGTTGAGCAGCGTGACTTCCCGATTGTACCGTTTCAGTTCTCCAATCCAGTGCGCCATCCGCTCGTTACTTCGACGGAGATTCTCCTTGGCCTGCTTGCGCTCGGTGATATCTTCTTTCAGCACGACAACGTGGGTGATGTCTCTCCGCTCGTTGAAGATGGGGGAAATCGAGACCGATTCCCAGAAGCATTCTCCGTTCTTGCGCTGGCTGTGCAGTTCGCCGTGCCACTCCTCCCCCTCCATAATCCGGTCCCAGAGCGCCCGATTATCTTCCCCCACCGCTCCCGCCAGAGGGTCGGGCTTCAGCAGCCAGAGCTTTTCTCCGTACACCTCTTCGAGCGCATAGCCCGTGGATTGCGTAAAGCGGGAATTGACATACTCGATACGACCAGCCTGGTCCGTCACGATGATAGCGATGGGACTTTGTTCGACGGCCTGGTGGAGCGTCCGCAGATGCTCGCGGGCCTGCTGGATGGTCAGTTGGTTGTCAATCCGCGCCAGCACCTCTTCAATCTGGAAGGGCTTGGTAATATAGTCGGTTCCCCCCGCCTGAAAAGCCCGCACCTTGTCCGTCACCTCCCCGAGCGCACTGAGGAAAATGACCGGAACATCACTGGTCCGCTTGTCTGCCTTCAATCGCTGGCACACCTCGTAGCCATTCATCTCTGGCATATTCACATCGAGGAGGATGACATCCGGGGCATCTAGCATGACCGACCGGATTGCCATCTGACCGTTAATAACGGTCCGCACATCGTAGTTATGATCTCGAAGCATAGCCGCAAGGAGGCGCAGATTAGCTGGTTCGTCATCCACCACCAGAATGGTACTTCGGCGTGCTCCGGGAGGTATGGAGTTCATGGTTTTTCCCCCTGTTGATTACCAGGTCGTAGGTTGTATAGTAGGAAGGAGAGATACAATGGCTCCTTGCTCAACACCCAATCCTCATCACCCACCCTGCGCAGAGAGTTCACGCATCATCGCGAGAAAGACCCTGACGACCTGCGGGTCAAAATGGCTCCCGGCATGCTCCAGGAGATAGGCAAAAACGTGCTCCTTCGGCCACCCCGGGCGATAGGGGCGGTCCGAACGGAGCGCGTCCCACACATCCACCACGGCAAAGATGCGGGCCGTCAGCGGGATATCTTCCCCCTTCAGGCCGCGAGGGTAGCCCTCACCATCCCACCGTTCATGATGGCAGTAGGGGATATCCAGCGCCGACCGCAGAAAGGGAATGGGCGACAGCAGCTTGTAGGCATAGACGGTATGCTGCTGCATCGCGTTCCGTTCTTCCTCCGTCAGCGGTCCTTCCTTCAGCAAAATCGCATCGGGAATGGCCATCTTGCCGATGTCGTGGAGAATAGCTCCGCGCCGGATATGAACGATATCTTCATCGCTAAATCCCATGCGGCGGGCCAGTTGGACGGTCAGGTCGGTCACGCGGCGGCAATGCCCTTCGGTCTCAGCATCGCGCAGTTCGAGCGCCCGCGCCCACCCCTCAATGGTCGCATCGTAGGCCCGCGCAAGGTCGGTGTTCGAGCGCTGGAGCTGCGCAAACATATCGGCATTGTCAATGGCAATCGAAGCCTGCCCCGCCAGCGTGCCCAGAAACTCCAACCACTCCTGGTCGGGCTTCAACACCGAGCGGTGGAAAATCTCCAGCACCCCCTTGATGCGCCCGCGGGCAATGAGTGGGACGCCATAGTAGGAGACAAACCCCTCCTCCTTCAGCATCACAGTGCGCATACACTCGGTCTCGGCCTGGCGCACATCGGGGATATGCACAAAGCTCTGCCCCATCGCGGTGCGCCCGGCGAAGCCCTCGCCCAGGCGCAGGTAGGACTGCTGGATGGACAGGGTGCGAAACCCGTGGTTGGCGGCATGTTCGAGGTGGTGGGTGTCGGGGTTGAACAGCAGCACCGCCGAGGCATCGGCTTCGAGCTGCGAGGAAACTTGAAAAATCAGTACATTGAGTGTCACCCGCAGGTTCAGGCTGGTGGTTATTGTCTGGTCAATCGTGTGGAGCGCCTGGATACGCTCCAGGCGGCGTCTGGTCTGTTCGTGCAGCCGTGTGCGGTGCAGCGCACTGGCCGCCATATCGCCAATGGCGCTCAAGATACGCATATCATCGCTGCACACCGGGTGCTGGCACCCGACGCCGAGCATGCCCATAGCCTGGTGCTCCACCATGAGCGGAACAAAGGCCAGCGCATGCATCTGGCCGGGCAGGGGCAGGTGGCCGATATCGGGGAGGCGGGTGGCCGAACCCTCGGGGGCGTGGATGAGCAGGGGTTGCCCGCTGACAAGCATCTGCGCATAGTCTCCCCCCGCTTCCCCCTCCTCCCCCGGTTCATGCGTCGTGTGCCAGCCGGTGGTCTCTTCCCAGAGGCCATACCCCTGCTCCACCTCGACCCCGCCGGGGAAGGGAACCAGCAGCATCACCCCTTCAGCCCGCACGAGTTCGGCCACCTGCTTGAGCAGAATGGCCACCATCTCGGCCCGACTGGCGGCAGTTCGCAGGGCCGACGCGACGGAGATAATGGCTTCGCGTTCGCGCTCGCGCTGTTCTCGTTCGCGTATCTCGGCCTGCAACGCCGCGTTCGCCCGGGTCAGTTCGGCGGTGCGCTCCTGCACCCGCTGGTCCAGTTCACCGTAGGAACGGCGCAGGGCTTCTTCGGCGCGTTTGCGTTCGCTGATTTCCTGGTGGAGCAGCTTGTTTTGTTCCTGGAGCCGCTGGTGCATCGTTCGCACCATCAGGTGGGTCGCCACCCGCGCCAGCACCTCTTCAATGCGGAAGGGCTTGGCGATGTAGTCCACTCCCCCCGCCTGGAATGCCTCGACCTTGCTGGCGATATCGTCAAAGGCGCTGATAAAAATGACCGGGACGGAACAGGTCTCTTCATCGGCCTTCAGATGGTAACAGACTTCGTAGCCATCCATTTCTGGCATGGCAATATCAAGCAGGATGACATCCGGGGGGTCCATACGGGCCGACTGAAGCGCCATCTTCCCATTGATTGCCGTCCTCACCGTGTAGCCATGCTCGTTGAGCATGAGGGCAAGGAGTCGCAGATTCACGGGTTCATCATCGACAATGAGGATACTCCCTCTGGTTGCTCCGGGCTGCGTCGAGTTCATCTCTTTTCCTACATTCCGCTTCGATGGGCTTGCTCTCTTTCATTATACCTGCTCCTGCACCCATCACAATCTGTTGCAGGTGCTCTGGCGTAAAATCCGGCCAGAACCGCGGAAAAGAGACAAAACGACACCCCGCACTCTCCCAGAGCAAAAAGTTTGACAGACGTTGTTCCCCACTCGTCCGGATGATCAGGTCGGGGTCTGGCAACTCCGCGGTGGAGAGGTGCGCCGCAATCGTGTGTTCGTCAATCAACTCCGGGGGGATACCTCGCCGCACCACCTCCCGCACCGCATCCACCAGGTCGGCCCGGCTGCCATAGTTGACCGCCACCGCCAGCACCATCCCATCGTTGGCGCGGGTGAGGTCTAGCGCCCACTGCATCTGCTGGATGAGCGACGGAGGGAGGGTGGCCAGCCGGCCCAGGTGGTGCAGCCGCACCCCCCACCCGTAGATGGTCAGGAGGTCGCGCTCCAGAAACTCGCCAATGAGCGACAACATGCCCTGGACCTCCCCCGGTGCACGCTTCCAATTTTCGGTCGAAAAGCTGTGCAGCGTCAGGTACCCTACCCCCAGGTCCAGGCAGGCCCGCACAATCCCCAGGATATTTTCCGCCCCGGAGCGGTGCCCGTCGGAGTCTGGCAGACCATGGGTGCGGGCCCACCGCCGGTTTCCGTCCATCAGCAGGGCAATATGACGCGGGACAGGTTCCCCCTGTCCCGTGCTCCTCTGCTCCTTGCTGGTTTTGTGATTGGTTTGCTGGCGATATCGTGCCATGGTTTTCTTTCCCCTTCCCATTTCTCTCACCGAATCTTGCGCGGTGGAAGCCACGCCACTTCAGTGGCAGTGGAGGAACCCGAATCTTGCGCGGTGGAAGCCACGCCACTTCAGTGGCAGTGGAGGAACCCGCGCTCCTCCTTTCTGCTGCGATAATCGTAGCCATCCGCCCGATGCAGGATGGCACAGTGTCGATACGACATTCCATCCCGTGTCCCCACCCGAAACGAGCCGCTGGCCCGGACCGCTACCCGCCCGACGTGCGTGCCCTGATGCTTCCCCTTCGGCACTACGGCGCGTACCAGGTCGCCCGTCTGAAACCCACGCACCCGCTTCTGCCGCGTGCGGTGCCGAATGGGGAAGCCGTATTTGTTTGTCCCGCACATCTGGCGGGTGCCGTGTCCCATCGCACGGATGGTGAGGACCTGCATCTCAGGGTCGAGCCGCACCTGCGACCCCGTCTCGCCCACGCACGCCGCATCAATCCAGTGCGCTTTCGGGTAGTCCTGCTGCGTGCGGTGGTACTTCGTGCGCCCGCCGCTGCTGCACGTGATAGGCAACCCGGTGGCCTTCAGTCGCTCGTACAATCGCCAGCGGGTTGCGTTGACCGCCGCCGCATCTTTGAGGGGCTGTCTCGCTTGCGCCTGGATATGGGGGTGGCCGAACTCGGCAGCGGTCTGGCTCCCCTTCTTCTGGTTGCACGAATCGCACGCCAGT
>DAOTUF010000253.1:0-4875 GCA_034437495.1 Chloroflexaceae bacterium
ACTGGGTGGGTGGGCGCTATTCGCTCTGGTCGGCGGTCGGGTTGTCGATTGTGCTGGCAGTGGGGATGGAGCACTTTGAGGAGCTTCTGACCGGCGCGCACCTGGTGGACGAGCATTTCCGCACGGCCCCCTTTGAGCAGAATATCCCTGTGCTGATGGGCTTGATCGGTGTCTGGTATGCCAACTTCTTCGGCGCAGAGACCCACGCCATTCTGCCCTATGACCAGTATCTCGCACGGTTCCCGGCCTATTTGCAGCAGGGCGACATGGAGAGCAACGGCAAGAGTGTCACCAGAACGAACGAGTGGGTAGACTACGCGACCGGCCCGGTCATCTGGGGGGAGCCGGGCACCAACGGGCAGCACGCCTTTTACCAACTCATCCACCAGGGACCCCGGCTGGTCCCGTGCGACTTCCTGGCTCCGGCGCGGTCGCTCAACCCCATCGGAACACATCACCCCATCCTCATCGCCAACTTCCTGGCGCAGACCGAAGCGCTGATGCGCGGGAGGACGGAGGAGGAGGTCCGCGCCGAACTTGCCGCGTCGGGGCTGTCGGGCGAGGCGCTCGAAACGCTGGTGCGGGCAAAAACGTTCGAGGGCAACCGACCCACCAACTCCATCCTGTTCGACCAGCTGACTCCCCGAACGTTGGGGTCGCTGATTGCCCTGTACGAGCACAAGATTTTCACCCAGGGCGTTATCTGGAACATCAACTCGTTTGACCAGATGGGCGTCGAACTGGGGAAGCAGTTGGCGAAGGTCATCGAGCCAGAACTTCGCGGCGAGGCGGAGGTAACGTCCCACGACGCCTCAACGAACGGCCTGATCAACACCTGGCGGTGGATGCAGGCCGGGGCGGAGCAAGCGTAGGACCAGGACCAGGCAGAGAAGCAGGAAGAGGAGACGTCATCATCATGACACGACCAGCGACCAGCGGTCGCATTGAAGTTATTTGCGGGTGTATGTTCAGCGGCAAGACCGAGGAACTGATTCGGCGGATACGTCAGGTGCGCATTGCTCGCCAGCCCTTCCGTATCTTTACGCCGCGCCTGGACACACGCTACAGCGCTCGCCACGTGACCAGCCACATCGGGAGCCAGCTAGAAGCCCACCCCGTCAGTTCTATCCGCGAGGTGCTGGCGCACACCGAGGACGTGCGGGTGGTGGCGATAGACGAACTGCACTTTCTGGAAGACCCGGCAGAGCGCGTGGTCGAGGGGTGCCAGCAGATGGCCGACCAGGGCATACGGGTGCTGGTGGCCGGGCTAGACCAGGACTACCGCGCTGCGCCCTTCCCTGCGATGGCGCAGTTGATGGCGGTGGCCGAGCACGTGGACAAGCTCTATGCCATCTGTGTGCGGTGTGGCGCGTATGCTACCCGCACGCAGCGGCTCGTTGATGGGCAGCCTGCGCCTGCCAGTGCCCCCACTATTGTGGTAGGAGGGCACGACCTCTATGAAGCACGCTGCCGCGTGTGCTACGAGCCTCCGTGCTAACAGGGACCGGCGGGGGAGACCGGGAAACCGCAGCAGCAGACCTTCTGGCAGACCTTCTGGTCAAGGATGAGCAACGAACGATGCTAACGAGTAAGATTTGTACGACCCTGGATTTTGACCAGGACTTCTATCTCCCGCTGGTGACGGGGATAGGGGAAACGAAGCGATACCATCGGAAGCAGTGGGAGTTTGTGGTGATTGCCCAGGCGCTCAAGGAGCGGGCATGCCTGGAACCAGGAAAACGGGGGTTGGGGTTTGCCGTTGGCACGGAGCCGCTCCCCGCGCTGTTTGCCCGCTTCGGCTGTGCGGTCACTGCCACCGACCAGCCACCCGACGACCAGGCCCGGGAACACTGGGGGGGAACGATGCTGGCGGAGGGCATCGAAAGCATCCGCAAGCCGGAGGTGTGCGACGATGCGACCTTTGACCGTCTGGTCGATTTCTGCCCTGCGGACATGAATGCCATTCCGCCGGCGTTCCACGGCGGGTATGACTTTCTCTGGTCGTCGTGTGCCTTTGAGCATATCGGGGGGCTTGAGCGTGGGCTAGATTTTGTCGTTCACGCCATGCACTGCCTGAAACCCGGGGGGTGGGCGGTCCACACCACCGAATACAACCTTTCGTCCAACGACCACACGCTTGAGACCCCGACCCTCTGCCTCTACCGCCGACGGGATATCGATGTGCTGATGCAGCGGTTGCACGCGCTGAAGCACCACCTGGTGCCCGTGAGCTACCAGCGGGGACCCCATGCGTACGACTGGTATGTGGATACACCCCCCTACAAAGCCGAACCCGTGCTCCACTTTCTGTGCGGCGGGTTTTCGGCCACTTCCCTGCTCCTCATCATACGCAAGGGGATGCGGTGAGCCAATTGACAGCATGGTGGTTCTGGGGTATATTCTCAACCTGAAGGATACACAAAGGATACACAAGATGACCACTGGGGTCTCCCCCCTGGCGGGGTTGGAGCACGCGGCCCGAACCGTGCCCTTCGACCAGTTCGGGCGCTACCATATGCTGCGGGAAGCGGTTGACGCCTGTCGGGAACGGCTCGGCACCCGACGGCTCTCGCTCCTCGATGTGGGCGGGTTCTTTCAGAGCCGCCACGGTCCGATGCTCCCCGCAACCCTCTTTTTCCCTCACGATACGCTGACGGTGCTGGATGTTGTGGAGAGCGACCTGCCGGGGTATATCAAGGGCGACGGAACCACGCTCCACTTTGAAGATGCGAGCTTCGACCTGGTGATGTCGGCGGACACGCTCGAACACGTGCCACAGCCCGACCGCGCCCGCTTCTGGCAGGAGTTGCTGCGGGTGGCACAGCACGGGGTGCTGCTGCTCGCCCCCTTCAAAACGCCCGAAGTGGAGATTGCCGAAACGATTCTCTTCGAATACATCAAGCGGGAACTGCGCACCGAGCAGCAGCAACTCAAGGAGCACGCCCGCTATGTGCTGCCCGTGCTGGACGAATGGCTGCGCTTTCTGGAGACCCGGCAGGTGCCTGCCCGAGCCTACCCGACGGGCTACCTACACGCCTGGCTCGGGATGATGCTGCTCAAGCACATGATGCTGCGCCTGGGTCCGGAGGCAGAACCGCTGCTCGACTGGTACTACAACCAGTGTTTCTTCCCGACCGAGCGCCGCACCCCGGCCTACCGCCACCTGGTGGTTGCCGAGAAGACCGCGGGGGTGATGGAGGCGGTGGACGCTGCCCTTGCCCCCACGATTGGGCCGGAGCAGGATGACGCGTGCGCTGACTGGCAGCACACGCTCCTCCCGATGCTCCTGGCCCTGACGCAGCGCCAGACGATTGCCGAACACTGGACGACGACCCACGATACGATGCTGCACACGCAGCACCAGCACCTTGTGGCCCTTGAACATATCATTGACAATCAGCACGGGCTGATGAACGCGATGAATGAGCAGGTCCACGCCCTGCGGAAGCAGAATGGCGACCTGTCGGAGTGGTCCCACCGGCTGGAAGAGGAAAACCGGGCGCTCCGCCACCACCTTGAGGCGGTGCAGAATGGGCGGGTCATGCGGATACTCAATGCATTCTTGCCCAGGCGCTAAACGCGAATGCAAGCGCGAATGCATTCGCAAAGGCAAAGGAGGATTTTTTGCGACTGTTGATTATCAGCCATGAGGTGGTGGGTAGCCGCATGGCTGGCCCTGGTATTCGCTACTGGGAACTGGCGCGGGTGCTGGCAGAACAGCACGAGGTCACGCTGATAACCCCCCAGGATGCCCTATCATCGGACTGGCAGCCGCAGACGTTTATGTGCGGCACCTACGCCTGGAACGACGCCGCCTCGCTGGATGGGTGGCTGCGCGATGCCGAGGTGGTGGTCGCCAACGGGCAGGTGCTTCAGTGCGCCCCCGACCTGGGGTTGGTCCACCCCCCGCTGGTGCTCGACCTGTATGACCCGACGCTGCTGGAAAACCTCGAACTGTTCCGAGACCTCCCCGAGGAGCAGCGCCAGACGCGGTATGCCCAGGATAGCGACCTGCTGCATCGGCAGCTTGTTGCGGGTGACTTCTTCCTCTGTGCCACGGAGCGTCAGCGCGACCTGTATGTCGGGGCCCTGATGGCACACGGTCGTGTCACCCCGACCTATGTGGACACCGACCCCCACCTCCGCGGGCTGATAGACGTCGTGCCCTATGGTCTGCCCACCGAGCCGCCCGTCAAGCAGGGACCGGCGCTCCGCGATATCATCGCTGACATCGGGACGGACGACCCCCTGATCCTCTGGAGCGGGGGGCTGTGGGACTGGATGGACCCCCTGACCCTCATTGAAGCCATGCCGCTGGTCATTGAGCAGGTGCCGGAGGTGCGGTTGGCGTTTCTGGCCGGGCCGCACCCCTCCAACACCCACCCCATGCAGATGCCCGGTGCCTGTCGCAAGCGGGCCGAAGCGCTTGGCTTACACGACCGTCACATCTTCTTCTACGAGCAGTGGGTGCCCTACTACCAGCGAGCAGACTTCTTGCTTGAGGCGACTATCGCCGTTTCGCTCCACCGCGACCACCTGGAGACGGACTATGCCGCCGTGCGTTCGCGCATCCTGGACCATCTCTGGGCCGGGCTGCCGAGCATCGTGAGCGCGGGGGGAGCCGCCGCCGAACTGCTCACCGACGCCGGTGCTGGACTGGTGGTTGCCCCGGGAGACCATGAAGCGGTGGCGCGGGCCTTGCTGCTGCTCCTGCACGACCCGGAGCAGCGTACGGCGCAATCGCTGGCCGCCCGAGAACGGGCGCGGACCCTGACCTGGGAGCAGGTTGCAGGGCCGCTGGTGCGCTTCTGTCGGGCACCGCGCCGCACCCGCCCCGACGCGGATACCCTGGCGGCTCAGACTGCGCGACCCCAA
>DAOTUF010000254.1:0-3314 GCA_034437495.1 Chloroflexaceae bacterium
CCCCCCCCCCGCCGTAGCTCTCCTCCTCGGTTGACGCCTCATCGAGCACGCCGGGCACCAGCCGGGCCACCGCGTCAACCACCACCATCGCCGCCAGTTCCCCCCCCGTGATGACATACTCCCCGATGCTCACCTCGCGGTCAATCAACGTGGTGCGAACCCGTTCGTCCACCCCCTCGTAGCGCCCGCATACCAGCACCAGCCGATGCCAGCGCGAAAACTCCTCCGCCATCGCCTGGGTGAATAGCTCCCCATCGGGACTCATCAGGAGCACCAGAGAAGAGCGGATATGGGGGTCAGGCGGGTCGGGAGAGGGGAGGACGACGGGCGCTCCCAGAGCCAGCACCGCCCGCAGCGCCGCCGCCAGCGGCTCCGCCTTCATCACCATCCCCGCACCACCGCCATAGGGCGTGTCGTCGGTGGTGCGGTGGCGGTCCGCGGCATAGTCACGGATGGGGTGCAGGTGGATATCGACCAACCCCGCCTGCTGCGCCCGCTTGAGAATACTTTCGGTGAGCGGGCCGGTAAACATCCCTGGAAAGAGGGTCAGAATATCAAACCGCATGGCCCGCTTCGCCCCATCCCTATCCCCTATATCCCCGTGGCTACCTTCACCGCGACCACCTTCACCTGGTCAATCGTTGTCAGCACCAGGTTGGGGAAGATACCGAGCAGCATCACCAGCACCGCCGACGTGACCAGGGTAGCATTCATCCAGGTCGGCATAGGGATGGGGTCGGTCGTGTCCGGCTCCTCAATGAAGGTCGTCTTCAGGATGAGAAGATAGTAGTACAGGCCAATCATCGTGGTGAGCACGCCCGTCATCACGACCCACCACGCCCCCGACTGCCAGGCCGCCATAAAGATGTAGAACTTGGCCAGGAAGCCGCCCATCGGCGGGATACCGGCCAGCGAGAGCACAAAGATAGCCAGCAGCGTTGCCAACCCCAGGTTGCGCCGCGCCAACCCCTTCAGGTGCTCCATCGTGTCGCCCCCGGCGCTCAGAGAGGCCACCGCCAGCGCCCCGAATGCTCCGATGTTGGTCACGGTGTAGACCACCAGGTAGTAGATAAGCGCCGACGTGCCCATCGAACGGGTGCTCTCGTAGGGCGAAGCCCACGCCATCAACGCCATCATCACAAAGCCCGCATGGGCGATGCTCGACCACGCCAGCAACCGCTTGATGTTGCGCTGTGGCAGGGCCGCCAGGTTGCCCAGAACGACCGTCACCACCGCCAGCACCGCCAGCAGGCTCGTCCACCCCCCGAAGTCCGACACCATTTCTGCCGTCCCCGTGAGATGGGGGAACGCCGTGACCAGGATGCGGTAGAGCAGCAAGAAACCAGCCGCCTTGGACGCCGTCGAAAGGAAGGCCGTGATGGGCGTGAGCGACCCTTCGTAGACGTCCGGCGACCAGCTGTGGAAGGGGATTACCGCCACCTTATACCCCACCCCGGCCACGATGAAGAGCATCCCGAGCGTGAGCAGCTTCGAGTCCCCCCCCCCCTCGACAGCAGTCGCCTGGGCAATGCGGAGAAACTGCGTCATGTCGTTGGCCTGAGCGCCCCCGGGGATAGCGGCAACGGCAAAGCCGAACACCAGGCTCATCCCATAGAGAATCAGCCCCGACGAGAGCGCCCCGAACAGGAAATACTTCATCCCCGCTTCGGAAGACTTCTGCATATTGGTCTGGAAATAGCCCGCCAGAATGTAGAGCGGGATGGACGTCAGTTCGACCGCCAGATACGCCGTAATCAGTTCGGTCGCCGCCGCCATCAGACACATCCCCATGGTGGAGAGCAGGATGAGCGCGTAGAACTCGCCGGGGTTGCTGGCTGGGCGATAGTCCAGCGTGAGGAGAGACACCAGAAACGCCGCGCCAATCAGCACGAGCCGCCCGATCATCGTGAGGTGGTCGGTGGCAAAGCTCCCCACCACCGGGTCCCCCACCGGCCCCCCGTTCTGAAGATTCCGCACAATCGTCAGGAAGAAGTTCTGCGGACCATCTGCGGGGAGGCGGTACACATAGCCGCTCTGGAGCAGCGTTATCAGAAAGATAAGCCCCAGGCCGATGGCAGTCAGCGAGCCAGCCGCCCGCACCCGCTCAAGCCGCGATTCGTCGTCTTCGCCCCACCGTTCGAACATATCGGAACCGAGCACCAGCAGCGCCAGCACCAGCAGCAGCAACTCCGGTAAGATACGCGGGACATCGGATATCTGGAACAAGACAGGCACCATGCAACTCCTTTAGAATGCTAGAACCCTGCGACATTCGTGACACCATTCAATTGCTGCACCACCGGCGCGACCCCGATGTCGATCATCTCGGTCAGGATGGCCGGGTAGATGCCGACCAGGAGGAGAATCGCCGCCAGCATGGTCGCGCCAGCATACTCCTGCCAGGTCATCTTCGGCAGTTTGAAAAATTCCGGGTTCTTCACCTCATCGAAGAAGACCTGTATCACCGCCCGCAGAATGTAGGCCGCCGTGATGGGAATGGAGATAGCCGCAATGACCGCAATGATGGGGTAGCTCTGCCACACCCCGATAAAGATGGTGAACTCCGCCCAGAACCCCGCCAACCCCGGCATGCCCATCGAAGAGAGGCCGCCCAGAACGAACATCACCGCCGCAAAGGGCAGCACCTTGAACAACCCGCCCAGTTCGGGGAACTGGCGGGTGTGGGTCCGGTCGTAGATCATGCGCCCGACCACGGCGAAGAACAGCCCGGTCATAATGCCGTGGGCAAACATCTGGAGCACCGCCCCCATCAGGCCGATGTGGTTGGCCGAGGCCAGCGCCATCACCACCAACCCCATGTGGCTCACCGAGGAGTAGCCGATGACAAACTTGAAGTCCTTCTGCGCCATGGCTATCGTCGCGCCATAGACCACGTTCATAATCGTCAGGACGGCGATAATCGGCAGCCACCACCGCGCCCCGTCGGGCATAATCCACATCGCCGCCCGCAGACACCCGTAGGCCCCGAGCTTCATCAGCACCCCGGCGTGGAGCATCGAAACCGCGGTGGGAGCCGCAACGTGGCCGGTGGGCGACCAGGTGTGGAAGGGGAACATACCCGCCAGCACCGCAAACCCCATAAAGAGCGGGAAGAAGAAGGCAATCTGGAACGGGCGCGAATAGAGCACGTTGTCCGCCAGTTCGAGCATATTGAACGTCTGCAACCCGTTGCCAAAATAGACCGCCAGCATCCCGATAATGGCCAGCGCACTGCCCGCCATCAGGAAGAGCGTCAGTTTCATCGCCCCGTAGGTGCGGCGGGTGCTGCCAAATACCCCGATGAGCAGGTACAT
>DAOTUF010000255.1:0-2846 GCA_034437495.1 Chloroflexaceae bacterium
CCCGCGAGCGCCACCCGCCTGGACACGGTCTTGCGGATACGCAGCCCGCAGGGGCAGAACTACCTGCATATCCTGGAATGGCAGGGCTACCCCGACCGCACCGTGCTGTGGCGGCTGGCAGGCTACCGCGCCTGGTTCGGGCAGCAGGAACCAGGCACCGCCGTGGTGGGCACGGTCGTGTACCTGCGCCCGGAGGCCGACGCGGGCGACACCATCGCGCCCACGATTGATGGGCAGGTGGTGCAGCCGTGGGGCGTGGGGCGGATTGCGCTGTGGGAGCAGGATGGGCAGGCGGCCCTGGCCTCCGGGAGCCTGGGGTTGGTCGTGCTCAGCCCGCTGATGCGCCACGCAGATGTGGCGCTGGTCGAGACGGCGGCCAGTCTGGTGCTGACGCAGGCTCCGCCGACGCAGCAGGGCGACCTGTTATCCATCCTGGGGGTGTTTGCTGAGCCGTTCGTGGACGCCCAACGGTTTACCGACCTGGTGGGAAGGGAGCGATTGATGAGTTCGGATCTGTTTGATTATCTGATGAAGGACCGGGAGGCAGAGCTGCGCAGCGGGTATGAAGCGAAGCTGCACCAGCAGGAGGCGCAGTTTCGGGAAGCGCTGCACCAGACCCTCGAAGACCTGGTGCTGGTGCGGTTTCCGTCGGCTCCGCTGACGCTGGCGCGGGACATTCGCCAGATCCACGACCCTGCCGCACTCCGCCGCCTGATGGTGGCGGTGCAGCAGGTGCCCGACCTGGCCGCGGCAGCGGCGCTGCTGCACGAGGCGGCCCAGGGGGAGGGTGTGCCGGCAGCAGGGTGAGGAAATGATATGAGCGCCGTAGCGGTTGGGGCATATTTTCGCACGCTACGAAAATCGCACAACCTCTCCATTCAACAAGTGGCTGAACGGATAGAGACAAGCGTTTCGCAGGTGTCTCGGATTGAGACTGGGGAACAGGAAACCCGCGGATCGTTGCTTTTCGCTTTTGCCAGAGTGGTGAAAGCGAATCTCGACGACATCGCCAGTCTCTTGCTAGACAGGGATGCTACGATGGAAGATGGAGAGAGACTGGCCCGGGAATGGCTCGGAGTCGAAGGCGAAAAGAAAATGCGTGGCTTTTTTGCCGACCCGGAACTAGAATCTACGATAGCTGCGATTATTGAGCTTCGGGATAATCCGCTGAAGATGGCGAAACTTCAGGGCTTCCTGGAGAGTCTGAGGGACCCTGATGTGACCGTGTTGCCAACGCATCGCGGAGCATAAGCCGCGCCGCCCCTGCGCCATCAGTCCCCCCGACAAGTTGACCATAAAACCCATTAGTCAACGAATGGGTTTTATGGTTAAGCTGGAACCGTTTCCCCCACCCCCGACTCCGTCGGGCGCTGCGGCGCGGATTCAATGCGGCGGCAGTGGCCCGCAGCGACTGCCCCGCATCTCGCCCTGGAGACACAGCCAGGCCGGGCTATCCCCTGCGCATAGCCCGTCCTGGTCCCCACTGGTCGCTCATTCCCCCGTCGCCTCATTCCGCATCTGCTGCCACTCCTCCGTCGTCATCAGCCGAAAATGTCCGTCCTCCTGATTGAGATACCACACCCGCTCCCCCTTCACCTCCAGCACCAGGTCGTTCTGTCCGTCGCGGTTCCCGTCGCGCAGTTCCACCCTGGGCACCTTGTCCCCTTCGTCCCCAAAGAGATAGGGACCGTCCAGTTGCTCCAGCCGCGACGGGTCACTGGCCGGCAGCACCAGCAGGTGAATCTGCCCGTCCAGGTTGAGCGCCAGCACCACCGTGGGCCGCTCCGTCTGGTCGCCCAGAAACGCCTGCCCACTCGTGCTGGTCAGGTGCGGCTGCCCGTAGCGCAGGTCGGCGAACGCCTGGCGCGTCCACATCCCAACGTTCCAGGTCAGCGTGCTCAGCGCCAGCAGCACCAGCGCCGCCGTCACCAGGGGCAGCAGCAGCGATACGACCGCGCCCCTGCCGAGCCGCGCAAAAGCATACCCGTCGCGCCCGTGGTTGCTCACCACCGTCATCACCCCCTTTATTCCGTTCCAATGGGGGCAGCCGTGCGGTGAGAAGACGGGCAATGGAACAAGCAGACCACCAGCGTGGGGATGGTGATAGGACGACAGGCAGGCGGGGTGGGTTTCGATGGGGGGCTTGCGGATGCGCTGCGAATGCCCCGACTGCACCTTGCTTACCCCCGCTGCCTTTGCGCTGCTCGCACCGCCTGCCGCGCCAGGGCATTCACGCGGCAGTTCGCCTGCCACTGCGAACGCCGCTCCCAGAGCCACTCAACGGGCACCGAAAAGGTGCGATATCGAGCCACCAGGTCGGCAATCTCAGGGTTGCGGCGCGCTCGGCGTCCCCGACCCTGGATGATGTCGAGCAGGGTGCGGCAATCGGTATGCACGACGACGCTTGTGGCGTGGTGATGGATGGCGAACGCAATGCCTTCGATGGCTGCGTGCAGTTCCGCCACCGTCGTGGACTGGCTGTTCAGAACGCCGCTGCGCCGAAAGAGCAGTTGTTCCCCGTCTCCAGGTATCCAGGCTTCAAAGGCCCATCCGACGGGCAACCTTCTTCCCCCCGCCCCGTCAGCGTAGATGTGGCACACAACCACCATTTGTCGTCCCTCCTTTTCAGACTATAGGGATTTAAGACCCATTAACTGCTCCCCTTGTCTTGTCCGTCCGTTCCCCACATTATAAAACGCGCTACGTATTCACGATAGCCTCTGGGCGCGGATCGAACGCTCCATTCGGCACGGTTCTCCGATCTTGCCTGGTATGATAGTGCGGGGTGAAACATAAGGAAAGGAGATGAACGAAAATGGCTAACCTGTTCACGGGTTCCACGATGG
>DAOTUF010000256.1:0-1946 GCA_034437495.1 Chloroflexaceae bacterium
ATGGCGGACCATGCCGGTGGGGCGCTGGCCTCCGGTTCTGCTGGTATGGGATGTGGCGCTTCCTCACTCATGATTGCGTATGATAGCGCTTCCGAGACAGTTGTCAAGTTGCCCCCCCTGAACGGTTACGTTGCCGCCACTCGCTCGGGTAGCGGTTGTAGGCCGACAGCCGATCCGACCCCAGGATGCCGTATGGGTTCAGGCGCACCTGGCGCGTGATGGCGTAGTCAAAGGGATGAGCGGGGAGTGGTCGCAGCAGCGGCTGTTCCTGCCGCCAGTCAGCGCCAATGGCCTGGGTGGTGCCCTGGACGACGCGCTGGTCGTCGCGTTCGCAGGCCTGCCGCAGCTGCGCATTGAGCGCCGCAAAGGAGGCCACGTCGGGGATGGGGACGAAAAAGTTGCGGCGCGAGAACCCGACGCGGTGCTCGACCCGCCCTTTCTCGTGCCCCTGGGCCGGGGTACAGAAATGGCTCTCGAACAGGTAGTGGCTGCGGAAGTGCAGAAAGTGCTGCTGCTCCTGGCGGTTCGAGCCATGCAGAATGGCCTGGACTGCCGTGGGGAGGTTGTCGTAGCTGATGCGATGCGGCACCCCGCCCAGGAACTGGAAGGCCGCCTCGTGGCCGGCCAGGAAGGCTTCCTGGCGTTGCGAGGGAAAGGCCATCACGAAGGTGCGGCGCGAATAGCACAACGTCATCACGAAAACCTGGACGGTCTGGCGGTCGCTGTTGATGCTGGCGATGGCTTCGCCCCAGTCGACCGGGGCAGGATGCCCCGGGTCGAATTCCAGCGGCAAGAAGATGGCCGGACGACGCTGCTGCTGGCGCAGGTGGCCGACATAGGCGCGGACGGTGCTTTCACTGCCGGTGAAGCCCTCCTCCTGGAGCAGGGTGAATATCCGATGGGCGGTGTCGCGCTGTTTGCGGGGCAAGCTGGCGTTGGCGGTCAGCAGGTCCGCAATGCGCTGCCGATAGGGGCCGAGCTTGGGTGCGGGGCGCGGAGTCGTACAGGTACAGAGGGTCTGGGTTTGGCGTCCTCCAGGGCCTTGCGCACGCTCTGGCGCGACACGTCCAGGTCGCGGGCAATGCGTCGAATAGAGTGGCCTTCGACGTAGTAGGCCTGACGAATAGCCGCATAATCCAACATGGTTAACATTGCTTTCTCCGTGAAAATCATACGAAATCTCGCCGTGATTATCACGGATAGGGCCGTCCCGAGACGACCCCCAAATGTTCGGAAGAGCGTCCGACCGGTGGTCAACCAATGACGAATCATGGGCCAGCGAAGCGTGGTCATCAAGATGAGTTGAACAAACATAGATGTTCGGAAATAATGTTCGGTGGTCAGTTTTTCATCGATCAGGATCCTGCGGTCCCGGTCAATTTTTAGAGTATCACAAACATGCCCCGCTACGAGGGGGTTTGAAACCCCACCACCAGATCCGTGATATACTTCCTCATGATGTGTCAGGACCTAGAGCAAGCCTGCCTGATTGGTAAATGGAGCCAGACCGCGGGAGCGTACCCCGCTCCTGTCCTGCTTTACAAGTGATGCAGGGTTGCCATATACCCTGCTGCAAAGGGGGAGCGCCCTTTGCAGCGTGAACGTCACCATCCGAATTGGGTATGACGCGACTATGACCATGTTCAACCTCAGCGATACTGCCCTGCTCAGCCACGCCACGCCGGGGGTGTTCGCACGCGGGCAGGAGTATGCGGCATCCGGCGAGGAACTGCTACGCCCGCTGAGCTGCGACCAGTTGCGCAACCTGCGGCTCACCCTGGCGCAGCGCATGCCCGCTATCCTGGAACCACTAGAACACGAGTCGCTGCGCCAGCAGACCACCCCCGAAGCCGAACAGACTGCACCGCCCGCCTCTCCCCGACGACGCACGCCAGTGGACACACGCACCTATGAGCGACAGGCCAAACGCCTCTTCGGAGCGATTG
>DAOTUF010000257.1:0-6108 GCA_034437495.1 Chloroflexaceae bacterium
GGGAGCCGTTCCATGGGACGCGGGGGAAGCGGGGGGAGGTGGGGTCGCCGTGGCTGCACCTGCCGTTGAGTTGGTCAGCCTCCTGCCCGAGGAGGTGCCCCAGGTGCGCGTGGAAATCCGCGATGTGGCGCGGCGACAACTCGTGACGGTTATTGAAATCCTGTCCCCCGCGAACAAGGCGGGCGAGGGGATGCAGGAATACCTGAGCAAGCGGGTGGAGGTGCTCAAGACCGCCACGCACCTGCTCGAACTGGACCTGCTGCGGGGGGGCACCCGCATTGCGC
The DNA here is from genome assembly GCA_034437495.1 of Chloroflexaceae bacterium. GTDB lineage: Bacteria > Chloroflexota > Chloroflexia > Chloroflexales > Chloroflexaceae > JAAUSY01. The sequence goes on from DAOTUF010000257.1 coordinate 285, forward strand.
TGGTGGGGGAGCCACCCCCCGCGCCCTACTACGTCTACCTCAGCCGCGGGCAGCGCCGTCCCTACACCCAGGTGTGGCCGGTGGCGCTGCGGGAGCCACTGCCCACCGTGCCCGTGCCGCTGCTCCCCCCCGACCCGGAGGTCCCGCTGGATATGCAGGCGGCTGTCAATGCATGCTTTGCGCTGGTGGGCTACGAGCGGCTGCTGGACTATACGCTCCCTCCGCCCCCACCGGAGATGGAGGACGAAGACCGGGCGTGGGTGGCGGAGCGGGTGCGGGCGTATCAGGAGTAAAGCAAGGGAGATACCATGAATGAGTATGCTGGATTAGACAGCCGAATCCAGGGCGCATTGGAACGGTTGCAGGGGTTGCTGCACAACCCGTGGACCGCCAATGATGACATTGAGCAGGTCTTTCTCGAGTTGCTGGCCGAAGATTTGCTGGCCATCGCCCATGAGCAATACCTGAGACGAGGCCGGGGGACGCTGCTGTTCGACCTGCGCGGGGGGTTGGGGTGGCGCAGCGGACAGATGCCCACCCTGTACTATCTGACCTACCCGGACCTGGTCGAAGCGGGCAACCCGTCGGAATCGGCAAAGTACGAAATAGACCACTACGACCCCCAGAAGGAGGCACCGGTCATCTTCGTGTATGACCACGGGGGGAGCGGGCAGGTGATATCAAAGGGATGGGATTTGCGGGGGTGAGGGAAAAACCTGGTACAATAGCCCCAACAACCCGGCCTGGACCCGACACCACCAGGCCCGACCAGACAGTTACAGATAAGGAAGTCTCATGACCGTTCAAAACCACTCCCCAAACGCCAGAGAATCCATGCAACGTCTGACGCTGCACCATACGCCCATCTCCTACCGTCAGAGCGGCAGCGGCCCCCCGCTCCTCCTGCTCCACGGGTGGGGAGCGTCGTCAAGCTACTGGCACTATACCATGTCCACCTTTGCCGACCGCCGCACCTGCTATGCCCCCGACCTGCCCGGCTATGGAGAATCCCCCCCCCTGGAGGGGCCAGCCAGTGTGGAGCACCTGGCAAACCTGATCATTGCTTTTGCGGATGCGCTCGGCATCACCCAGTTTGACCTCAATGGTCACTCCTTTGGGGGAGCCGTAGCCGCCCATATCGCGGCGCACCACCCGCAGCGGGTGCGTCGTCTGGTGCTCACCTGTTTCGGCACCTTCGGCACCGAGATGGAGCAATTTCTTGTCTCCGTTGCCTACTATCAGATGGACCTGACGCTCACCATGTCGAAACCCTGGCTGATGTTGTGGCAGCCCTGGATGAGCCTGTGGCAGCGCTGTATGGCCGCTGCTGGCTGTGTCTCTCCCGTCCCCCAGGCCCTCGCGCAACCCTTCTTCCACCGCCTGCCCTCCGACCAGGCCATGCTGTGCGAGGGATATACCGATTTTGTGTGTATGGACTATCGGACCTCTCTGGAAGGAGCCAACAGCATGGGAAATCCCGACCTGCGGAAGGTGCTGCAATCCATCATCGTTCCAACGCTGCTCATCGGTGCGCGGCAAGACCTGATGATTATGCCCACGCGGGTTGAAGGGGCCGCGAAGCTCGTGCCCCACGCCCGGGTAGCCTGGATCAACCAGTGTGGCCATATTCCGATGATTGAGTGTCCCCAGGACTATCACCAGATTCTCCAGGGCTTTCTGATAGGAGAGTTATACCCTGAACATCCCTTCGGGGCCATCTGACCTCTGGGGAGGGAGGAGAAGCGAGCTTGTCTTTGCATTCTGAACCACAGCCAGACCTGCCCCCGCACGACGATGCTCCCGCCTTGCCCGTTGGTGCTCCCGCCACCCCGCCCGAAGAGCAGGAGGAACAGCAAAGGCCGGGGCCGGGGACCCACATCCACAGCGGGAAAGAAGCTGCCGAGCATCCCCCGGGCGACCCGATGACCCGCCTGATGGAACAATCGGACCTGGAGCGAGCCAACATTGCCCTGGAAGAGGCACGGGAACGGCGAGATATGGCGGCTATCAGGCTCATCAACAAGGAAATTCGAACCATCCGGCAGCGGATTTCCGACAGCCGCCGCAAGCTGGCAGGACTGATGACCGAACGCATCCACCTTATCGAAGTGGTGGAGCGGGCCCGTATGCAACTGCTCCGCTACGAGCGCCATCTGGAAGACCACGACCGGCGCATCGAGCAGGTTCGGGCGCAGCTGCGACAGATGGGGGGGCGCATCCGGGAAGAGCCGGGAGCCTGCATCCCCCAGGGGGACGAATCACCTCCCTCGCCATCCCTGGAAACCGCACGACAACGTGACCGCAACATCGTGCGCCAGATGATGGAATCCGATGATCACGAGAATGAAACCAGGCATTGACCAGATTCCCTTCCCAGGAGAAAAAACCATGCACATCCACCCGACTGTGGCCGGTCGAACCTCCCCGCTGCTTCTCTCCACTATCACGTTGCTCGCGCTGCTGGCGCTGGCCCTGATGCTGAAGCTGCCCGGGCGCTCTGCTCCCTCCGGTATCGCTCCCTTGCCCGCGGTGGCAGGTCAGGCCAGGACAACCAGAGGAGACCAGGTCTCAGGGCGTATCCAGAACAACCAGGCGCTGGTTCCCTGCGACGCCAGCGTGCTGATAGAGGCTATCGACCAGGCCAACAGCCACGAGGATGTCACGACCCTGGACCTGGCCTCCAACTGCACCTACAGCCTGACGACGACGAACAACCTGCTCGCCGGAGCCAATGGCCTCCCCTCCATCGAAACGAGGGTCATCATCCAGGGCAACGGAGCGACGATTGAGCGAAACCGCGATCCATACGCAAGCACGCCCGATTTTCGCATCTTCCACATTGCCGAAACGGGGACCCTGACTATCCGCAGCGTGACCATCCGCGGCGGTATCACGCCGGTCAACGAGAACGACACAGGCTACGGGGGCGGGGGTATCCACAACAGTGGTACGCTCTTCATCGAAAACAGCACCATCACCGAGAATGCCACGAATGGCGGTCTGGATATCTATGGCAGCGGTCATGGGGGTGGGATTTACAATGACAATGGGTTGGTGACGGTCATCAGCAGCACTATCTCGCACAATGCTACGGGCAACGGGGCACCCGGCACCGTTGACACCAATGGTGGGGATGGCGGCAACGGGGGAGGCGTGTATAATCTCCTGGGGATGCTCCACCTCCGTGAGAGTCTCGTCGTTGACAACCACACCGGCGACAGCGGCACCAACCGCAACGGTGGGAACGGAGGGGGTATCGCCAACCTGGAAGGAACCGTCTCTATCACCCGCACGACCGTGCAGGGGAACCACACGGGCACCGGCGGTCACGTCAGCCGGGGGCACGGCGGCGACGGGGGAGGCATCCACAACCTGGGCACGTTCCACGTTATCAGCAGCACGATAACCGAAAACCGGACGGGCAACGGGGGGTTTGATGTGGGGGAGGCCAGCAATGGTGAGGGCGGCAAGGGCGGCGGTATCTACAATGGCACCAACAGCGTCCTGACCATCACCAGCAGCAGCATTGACGACAACGCCACTGGTCGCGGGAGCACCGCCGGCCCCGCCGGTTCGGGCGGCGGGGTCTACATCAACGGCGGCAACGTGAGCATGGTGCTCAGCAGGGTCAGCAGCAACCGGACCGGCACGGCGGGGAGCAGCAACACCACCCCCTACGCCGGCGGAGGGTTGGTCAACCGCGGAAACCTGACCCTGAGCGACTGTCAGGTGAGCGGCAATCGCTCGACCAGCGCTGGCGGCGGTATCTCGAACCGCGGAACCCTGGCTCTCATTGACAGTGTGGTGGCGGAAAACCAGGCTGCCCTGCGGGGAGGAGGGATTGCCCACGAGGAAGGCTCGGGTCGGATGGTCGCCAGCACGGTTGAGGAGAACACCACGGGGACGACGGGCGGCGGTCTGGACAACCGCGGAGCGTTTCAGGTCATCAGCAGCACCCTGCGCACCAACACGGCCAGCACTGGCGGCGGGGTCGCCAACGCGGGTACGGGAGACCTTCGGGTTGCCAGCAGCACTATTCATAGCAACAGCGCCTCCAGCTTCGGCGGCGGGGTTTCGAATGCCGGGAGCAGCACCCTGGAGGTTGCCCGCAGCACCATCAGCGGCAACACCACCAGCGGGAACGGTGGCGGCCTTTCGAACCGTGACGAGGCCGTGGTCAGCATCAGCAGCACGACCATCAACCGCAACAGCGCCAGCTTCGGCGGTGGGGTTTCGCACTATAGTGGCACCGTGGTGCTCATCAACACCATTCTGGGGGGGAACCGGGTGGACGAGATGGAGATGGGCAGCGGCCCGGACTGCGAGGGCACCCTGACGTTGCAGGGACACAACCTGATTCAGCGCGTGGGAGCCTGCACTATCGAAACCGGCGAAGGCGAAGAGGATGGGGGAGGGAACATCATCGGGGAGGAACCCTGGCTTGCTCCCCTGGCCGACTATGGCGGTCCGACCTGGACGCACGCGCTTCACGAGAGCAGCCCGGCGGCTGACGCAGGTGTCTGTATCGCAGGCCAGCCAACCGACCAGCGCGGGATGCCCCGTCCCGACCCGACCAGCGGGGTGTGTGACATCGGCGCATTCGAGGCGTATGAACGGCTTCCCGACCCGCCAGCCCTCAGCCTGGAGAAATCGGTCTCCCGCCTGAGCGCCCGCCCCGGCACCAACCTGGCCTATACGGTGGAGCTATCGGCAGCCAACGGAACGGTGATGACCTTCGTGACGGACACCCTCCCTTCGGGGTTGTCGTTCGTGAGCAGTTCCACTCAGGGCGTCACCTATGACCAGGAGACCAGTCAGGTGCGCTACAGCAGCCTCATCACCCCCGGCAGCCCGACCCTGCTCATCTATCGGGCCATTGTTGGGGCCTCGGTGGAGGGGGGAAGCTCGCTCATGAACCACATCCGGGCTACGGTAGAGGACCGTATGGTCGAAGATGCGGTCGAGGTGGTCATCCAGAGCGACCTTCCGACCCCCATCCCGACCTCCCTCCCGACCCCGGAGCCAACCCCGTCCGTCTCACCAACCCCGTCCGCAGAACCAGCGCTCACGGCTATTGCTCCCAACACGGTGAACGAAGATGACGGGGAGGTAGATGTGACTATCACGGGTGAGCACCTGTCGGAGCCAGAGCAGGTCACGATTGGCGGTGTTGAACTGCAAGGGGTGGTGCTGGTGGATGACCAGACTATCCGCGCCACGCTGCCCGCGGGTCTCCTGGGGGACGGGACCTACGATGTGGTGGTGGTCATTGATGGGGAGTCGCTGGTGCTGGCGGAAGCCTTCACCGTCGAAGCAGGAGCCATCAATGACCATCGGTCGGTCTATTTGCCGCTGGTGCGGCGGTAGCCGGTCGGGGGAGCGGGGACCCCCGACCCCCGCGACCCTCACGCAAGCGCCTGAGCCGCCTGAGCAATGCGGGCGAGGCTGCGTTCGCGTCCCAGGGCCGCCAGCGTCTCGAACAACGGGGGGGCCACCGTGCGCCCGGTGATGGCCACGCGGATGGTGCCGAAAAGCTGCCCGGCCTTCACCCCCAGTTCTCCCACCAGCGCCCGCAGCACCGGTTCTATGGCTTCTTCGTTCCAGGTTTCGAGCGCTTCCAACCGTTCGCGGGACAGGTGCAGCGCCCGAACCGTCGTCGGAACATCCATCTTCTTCTGCACTAGCAGCGACGGCTCGGGGTAGCTCACCTCGCGGAAAAAGAACTCCAGCAACTCGGGGGCCTCGCCCAACTCTTCCAACCGCTCGTGGATGAGCGGGGTGAGCCGCTCCACATAGGCCAGGTCTTCATCCTGCGGCGGCGAGC
>DAOTUF010000258.1:0-8218 GCA_034437495.1 Chloroflexaceae bacterium
GGACTACGCATGCTCCGCGCTGCGCCGAAGCGACAGACGGTCTACGATACGTGAGCAGTTCTGCTCACGTATCGTAGACCGTCTGTCGCTTCGGCGCAGCGCGGAGCATGCGTAGTCCCCTGGGCACGGGGCAAGTGGCTTGTTGTGCGGACTTCCGTGGGGATCGCACGCAAGAAGCCGCCGCGCTTGAGCGCGTGCGGAGTGTCACAACATCAGAGGTTTGCATAGCTTTCCCGATTGCATCTTCCCGTTCTTGTCCAACCTGCAAGTCCTCCGCAGACATCCAGGGATCTAATCCGTCCTGGTGTAACCGTCGGTAGAGGTCCTGAACGGCCTCTGTATCTTCATCGGCGTAGCTCAGAAAGACTCGCAACAGGCGAGGCTGTTCTTCAACCTGATCATTGTTTTCACTCATTTCTTGTTCCTCTCAAGCAATGCTTGTTCATAATTCGACCACCCTGGCTATCACCAGGATGTTGTAGGACTCTTGCTGAAAGCCTATTTGCAAATGTGTCTGGTATATCCCCGGTGTCTTCAGGTGGTCAGGCTGGAGTTGTACTTCAACCTGGGTTTTCCCTCTCCCAAAAACCTCTGGACGGTACCAGACCCAACCATCCTCACAATGGATATATCCATCAGAAGAGATATTGGCCCGAATGAAAAAGGAGCGCGACATTGTTGTTTCCCCTGGTTTGACTGTTCCAAAATCGAGGGATGGGTCGGAAGGCTCCAGCACGATGAAACGCGCTCGTAAATAGGCTCCACTCGCCTGCTGTACCAGTGCGTTCAACTGCTGGATGACTGAGGCTGGATATTGTTGTCGTACTTCGGACAGCACGGTGCTGAGGTCCTGGTCCCGGCAGGAGCAGAGCGTGCTGAATCGGTTCAGCAGGTCAAGAGACTGCGTATCAACCAGGACCTGATCCATCAAACGTCTGAGATAGTGGCGCAAGTTCTCTCTGGCAGTGGACTGCAACGGCAACAGGGTTTGTAATCTGGACAGGATACCAGCATCGGTCAGAGTGCAGGTCTGGATCATAGCCTGAGCAATGCGCTGTTTGTTGGCAACCTTCTCTGGTAGCTGGACCGCACAGGCCATATGCCACTGCTCAGTCAATGGCAGGGCTTTGAACAGCAGCGACCACCGCTGGTGTGATGCTGACTCAAGATGAGGGAGATCGAGATCATGTTCACAGATAGAGTCTTGGGTCCACGTCAATGTTCTGGCCCGATTGGTGTCTGGTGCCTGCAATACAGCTTGAAGCAAGACCAGGTTTTGCCACTTCAACTGAAGCCAGAGATGATGGTATTGCTGGGTCCTGGTCCTGGTGGTTAGTGTGGTGGCGATGTGCGGTATCTGCTCTGGGAGGACAATCCGGGCCAATGGTAGGAGATCTGAGCAGAAGTTGCCCTGATGTGGCCCTGCGCCAATATCAATGCCGATCAATCGCAGATGCGCCACATCGGGGATGGCCATGGTGCTCAGATGATCGAAGAATTCGCCATCAGAAATAATAAAAACAGGGACGACATCGCCAATGGCTTTTGACCATTCGGCGGCATGCGCCAGCGGAGGGAGCACAAAACTCCCCACCCGGTGGGGACGCTGGCGTTTGATTTCCTGGTCTACCAGGTCGAGAAACGCTCCTATGTCCTCGCGTATGGTGCTGGCATCTGTCTGGTTGAACGGCGCATCAATGCCGACAAAGTAGCAGGCGCACATGGTTGATGGTTCCAGCAGTGGGAGCGTCTTTTCGAGTACCTTCTGCAATCGTGGCCGTATGTCAAAGTAGCTCGGCCCCATTGAGTCGGAACAGTCGAAAAGGAAGATGGCACCAGAAAGCTGTTGTGGCAAGTCGGGCAGGGTGAAGTATCCGTAGATGAACCCCTCGTGCTGCCCGGCACATGTTTTTATGCTGGTTGTTTTGTCATGACCATCACCCATCATCTTTCACCCGTCATTGGTTTCAGATGGCCTCGAATGATGTTGAGGAAGTCGGGGAGTGTTTTCAGATCAGGTATCTGCTGCCAGTTCCTGGCAAAGGATATGGCTATGTGATTTCCAACTTTCGCCAGATCAAGCATAGGGGTGCTCTGGATGACAAGATTGAGGGCTTGTCCCTGCATCTCGGTATACCTGGCATAGTGGTGGAATTCGATGAAGAAGGTAGCCAGTTCCTCTTCCGTCGTGTCGTTTTTCAAAAACCATCTCAGGTAGGAAAGCACCAGGTCTTGCACGTTGCAGGATTTGCCAAGCAGATCGAATAGCCAGAGCACCAGTCTGGTTTCACCGGCATCTCTGGTGTTTCGGTGGGTAAAGGTATGGTGGACAAAGCGGGCGATGTCGTGGGGCAGATCCCTGGCAATCTGCCTGATGTAGGGATTGGCGGTAGCAACCACTTCGGCCCATTCGTCCTGTCCCGTGCTCCGCTCGGTGGCAAACACCATCACTGAACAGACGAAACGGAGTTCGAGTGCCGTTGCTTCCGTGAGCCAGGGGACTTCTCGTATCGAGACCAGCAAGTCGTACAGGCGGTCAAACGATGGCACCGGCTCCATGCTGGTCAGGGTGCTGGCCAGTTGCACAAACTGACCCGAAACCAGCAGCGAGGGGGTTCCCTGGATGTCTCTGGCGAACGTCTCAAAGAGTTCAGCCAGACGTTGCGTTTTGGGCGCAAGCAGGTTGCGAGCCTGCTTCAAGAGCGGCTGTGCTCTGGCAGACTCAAACTCCCTGGCCACCAGGGTGGTGAAGGTTGCGGCATAGAGTGGTCCATAGCCAGCAGAACGAACGAAGCTGAATATATCGAGCAGTTCTGGCTCCTGGCAGGATTGAAGGTGCTGGACAAAGTCGTGGTAGTAGCGTCGCTGATGCTGTGGCGACAGGTGTGAGGCGGCGTAAGCGCAGGTGTGAGCACTGAGCAGGGCAGCATAGCGGCCGGTCTGAATGGACTCGATCAACGCCTGGTATATCCGGTCTCCCTGTTCCCATGGATTCAGCCAGTCGGGGATGGTCTTGAAGACGATTTGAGCGAACCGTTCGGCTTGCTTTTCGTGAGCCGCCTTTTGCATCAGGTGCGGCAGGATGATACTCAGGACATCCCATCGCCCGATGTCTCGCAACGACTGGACCACCGTTCGCCAGATAGTCAGTGCCGCTTCTTCGAGCGTGCCGGTCGGTTTTTTGCCTGTTCGCTCGTGGGTGTCAATCAAGCCAACGATGACTTCAAACGTTGCCTGGTCCAGGTTATCTACAACCCTGGTGATGCAGTGCGTCAGGCTGCGCTGCCAGGAATCACGAAAAGCCTCGTTTCTGGTGGTGAGGGGATGCAAGGCCAGGATGTGTTGCATCAGTTTGTCGAACTGGTGGTCAGGAAACGGCAACGCGATGAGGATTGCCGCGCTTTCCCAGAACCAGGTTTCGTCTATCCGACTCCTGGATAGTTCGACTAACTGTTCGTCGGCCTGCTTCAATACTTCCAGGTCCATCCTTTGCTCCAGCGATTGTATGGCCTGACTGATGGTCCAGACGGGGGCTATCGTTTTGCTGTTGAGCGTGAAACGCAGGCGGTCAATGGGTTTTCGCTGGGCCGCAACGGCGGCGAACGATTGCTTCAGCAGCGAACGGGCAGCATCCATCGCATAGGTGGTTGCGGGCTGGTCTTTGGACCGAGGGCGGGTGGTGTCTATGACCAGTCCATCGCGGACCGGGCTGGCACTGCCCGGCCCTTTGACAAAACACAGGACATCCCATCGAGCTTTGGCCTGACGGGGGTTGTCCATCAAGGTGCGGAATGTCAGATTGGCCCGGCTGGGAAGGGGCAGGGCTTCCCAGGCCAGAGCGAGCAAGGGCCGTGCGGTGTCGGGCGTGTCAAGATAGATGCAGGCCGTGCGTTTGCTCGACGATGTGTCGAGGAGTGTTTCAATCAGCATCGCCAGCATTTCTTCTGAGATCTGAGGGGTGCTCTTCTGGCTGATCGCGGGGCGGTAGTGCAGACGACGGGGAGGGAAACTGGCGGGGAATGCTGCTGGTTCGGGCGAGAAGAGGTTTTCGTCTGCGAGCAGGGAGAAGACATCATAGTTGATGGCGTGGAGGTCTGCCTGTGGCACGATGATATGGCGAGCATAGGGAATGCCTCCGCGGCCTGCATGGTCTCTTCGTTCGGTGAGATGGATACAGCTCAGGGCGATATAATCCTGGTCGAGATGGTAGAGACCATAGATAAGGGGTTGCGAGCCTTTCCATGATGATGGAGGAAACGAATAGATGCTGATCAAGCCAAGCTCACGGATGTGTTGCTCGGTCAGTTCCTCGCTCCAGGCCACTGCGTCGAACCCTGGACGGCGCGACCGTCCTAGCGCATTGGTTGAGGTATAGTGGAGTTCCTGTAGTTCCAGTTCTTGCATATCAATTACCCTCCATATCTGGCATCACATAGCTGTACGCTGGTGTCTTCGATAACACAACGAAATCCGACCGGAAATGAGTCAAACCTGGTTTCTCCTGGGGCCAGACTGCGGCGCAGTCTGGCCCCAGGAGCCGCAGCCATCCGTACATTCCCACGGAGAACCAGCCGGTCCGGCCGGGTGGTCGGTGTATCGGGTTGCGGCAGGAACACGTTTTTTGTCATAGTCTCAATGGTCCATTCAGCAACACGATCAAAAAGCTGCATGCACCCGGCCTGGCTCAATGCCGCTTCGCCTGAAGCCGGGAGCAGGTTGCTGATCTCAGTATGCTGACTGAGCAGGGAACGGAGCATTTCAACAGATCTGGCAGGAAACGCAGGGTGGGATTCGACTACAGTCGTATGATCGAGCATGGCAATTTCCCATTCGGTCTCGGTTGGGAGACGCATGGCTCTGTTCCGGGCCCAGGCCAGGGCTTCTTGATAGTCTACACCCAGTGCAAAGGGTAGTCTTTCTTGCTGCCGGGTAGCCGCAAGGCGGCGCAGGACACTATCGGGAGTATAGCCGGTTTCATCCACCTCGTCAGCAGGCAACCGGGATTCGGCATAGTCCCCGCAGCGGACAAAATCTACAAAGCTGGTCAGCGCGACGGGAAATACCGTCATCCAGAATGCGGCAACCTCTGAATGGTAGTGCTGTTCGCCCAGGTTGTGGTATTGACCGGCGGGGATGAGGACCAGCGGGATACCGTCGCCGGTCACACATATGCCTTCAACCGATGTGCGGTAGAGCATGCGGTTTACCCTTTCTGGTCATGACCTGGACCCAGGAGTCCGGCCAGGTGCATGGCATAGAGCACCGGGTCTTCCACCCGGTGGGGTTTCAGGTTTTCCACATCAACCTTGTCGAAGCCATCCGTGGTTCTGTCCAGAGGCGGGTGTCCCAGTGCTGATACGGCAAAGTAGGTCACGCTCTCGAACTGGGCATCGAGCAACTGGATCAGGTGCGGCAACCCGTGGATCTTGCTCAATCGGGTTTTGATGTCCTGCGAGAGCAGGGCTGTCTTCTTGAGTGGGTATGGGGGAGCATGCATGTATGGTTGGTAGATCGGGTGGTTGTCTTGAAACACCAGACCCTTGAGCAAGTCGGCCTTCGTGAGCACAATCAGCAGATGTTTGGGGATACGGTCGCCGTACATGCCGACTCGTTGCAAGAAGACTCCCAGTCGGCGCAGGATGGAAACTTGATTGAGATGGGAACGTTCATCGTGCAAGATTGCCGGGTGTCGCCTGACAATCATATTTTTCAAATAGGGGTCAGCCATCGGGTCAAACATAAACATGATTGCTCTGGCACTACGCAGGAACTCGGCTTCTTGTGTATCCTGGGCTGAAAGCATTTGCCAGCTTTCGCCTGGCAGGTCTTTGAAGAAGAGGGTAATACGTTTGCCCTGAATGTCTTGCTGCGAGCAGATTTGAAAGATCATGTCGAACTGTTCCCCTCCCTGGGTCGGACGGATAATGCCATCGTGAAAAAGTTGCTGCCGCATGTATATGTAGTTTTCCTCGGATGTAGCATCATCATCGTAGGGCTGAATGATGTGTCCATAAGTTAGCAGGACATACTCAAGCGTATGAATCAGAGTCGTCATATAGACAGTCTTCCCAGAGGATGTACCCCCAATAATCGGCACAAACCAGTTGTGTGCAGCGGGGAGCAGCCGCCCATCTCCCATCCTCTCATGCTTCTGGTGGTTCGGGCAGCGCAGCATGAAGAGACCGGCCAGTTGTTTTTCTGAGGTGTCGAGGTGAGGAAAATTTCTGAGGATATGCGTTTGCCACTCGGTTCGCTGCACCAGAGCCAGGGCCTGGTCTTTGAGCAGTCCTTCGCCCTCGGCCTGGACTTGCTGATCGTCGGACAGATTATCAACCAGGAGCTTGATCACGGGCTTGTGGGTATCGGGGATGTAGAGCACTTCGTCGGGGGGCCACGAGAGCCAGCACTGGTCGCAGAGCAGGCTGTCGGCATGAACCAGGGCGCACAGTCGGTCACTGATGACTTGCTCTTGAGCCTGCAAGGTGGCGATTCTTCGCTCCAGGTTTGAGACGGATCGTTGTAGGTCTTGCTGCTGCTGCTCTTGCAGAAGTTTGTCCAGGAACATGCTCTGCACATGGTCGGCCTGTTCGCGCAGGTTTTGTTCAAAGAGTTCGAGGTGCCAGCGTATCTTCTCCAGGTAGCTTTGCTGTTCTTTTGCAGAGAGGTGTTTGAGCACAGACGTTCCCTGCTCGCGCAATTTCTGGTCCAGGGCATCTATACTCTTGACCTGTCCAAACATCTGCTTCAGTTGTTTCAGTTCTTGACGGGCTGCATCAAGCTGTTCCTGGAGTTGCTGCTGCTTGCTGGCGTTGCGTTGACGTTCGGTATCACGTTGCTTCTCTAAATCGTCGCCGCGCTGCTTTGCTCGCTTTTCCTGATTTTCTAGATCCTTGATACGGTTATTTGCTATGGACAGTTCTCGTCTCACTTTGACGAGTTCGGTGCGTTGGCGGCGGAACAATAGAATAAGATTGAGCAACAACGATACCAGCAAGGTGAGCAATAGAAATGAAGCGAGCATAGCGGACGAGATATTAAGCAAGTCGGCTATCTGTCCCGCGGTTGTTTCCAGAATATCGAGTACCTGTTGAATATCTTCTTCGTTCATCGCGTTATCGTTCTCCTATTCTTCTCTTGACGGCCATGTCCCTTGCCATATCGTCTGCTGAAATCCCTGCCCCTGGATGTCTGCGGTGACGGTGCCTTGCGCGTCTATTGTAACCCGAAACTCAAACAGTCGTCCCGCTGGTCCTGGGGGAATGGTGCCTACAACATCTACGACTGCGCCTTGTGGGTCGCGGCTTGCGATGTCCGGTCTATCTCCAAAAACGATCCGGGTGAAAATCTTTTGCTGGTCGGTCAGGGTTGTTTCAAAGAATGGGCACCCTTCGACTTCGGATGACACGACCGGGCGGGGAAACGGAAAGGGTGTGCCGCGACGGACAATAGGGTAGGCTTGAAGCTGCCCCTGGTGTTCGGCAACGATATGAATGTTGCACGGGACTCTCTTCGCCCGATGGGGTTTTGTCCCGGTTTCATCAGGGTTGAGCAATCGTTGCAGGAGTAGGTCATCCTCAAGCTGTTGTGCATCCACCAGTTGCAACCTGATACGCTTGCGCTCCTGCTCCAGCCACGCCCGCACGTCAGCATCCATGCTGCCGCTGGCGTAGGCCCGCTCCAACACGGCGCGGTAGGCAGCACACCGTTGCTCGTAGTCGGGCGGGAGGTGTTGGAAATCGGACATAGGGTTTACTCCTCATTATACAGAATTACGTTCATGCTCACTGTGCTACGAGTTTATGCGGTTGTGGATGAACACGCCAATTTCCTTGCCTGCAAGTGCGCCAACAACCAGGCCAATGATTGCGCCAATGCCTCCACCAAATTCTGCACCAATGAAGAGACCAATGACTGCACCAATACCCCTGCCAATAACCCAACCCATTTCCTGAGAAATTCTTCTCTCATCATAATCGTGGGCAAGGGCAACGACCGTACCAATGATTGCCCCGATGACCGCACCAATGCCCCACGCAATACTCCAGCCAATGATTGCCCCGATAATCCACCCGCTACCCCCACCAACGGTCATGCCAATGTACAGGTCTGTGAGCAACCGTGTTTGTGCCTGCTCCTGCTTTTGCTCCAGATAGGTTATCTTTTCCTGCAGTTGTTCCTCATAGAAATGTTGTACCGGTTTCTGCTCCAGTTCTACAAT
>DAOTUF010000259.1:0-4296 GCA_034437495.1 Chloroflexaceae bacterium
TGGCGGGCACAGGTCGTTGACAGGCGCTCCTGCCACGTAATCGTCTTCTGTCGATACTCCTCCAGCAGCGCATCATTGACCATCAGCGAGAGGTACTGGCCTGTCTCGCTGTCTACGAGGTCGAGCGGCCCATGCTCGGCAGGCTCCAGTTCTTGCGGGTCTATCATATGAAAGACGATGACCTGCCAGCGCGGAGGGCGAAGAATCTGCAAGCCCTCGTTCAACCCCTCACTGGTGAGCAAATCGGAGCACAGCACCAGCATCCCTCCGCGCTGGTGGGTGCGGGCGTGCTGGCGCAGGGTCGCGCCGAGATTGGTATGCTGCTGGTAGGGCACGGCTTCGAGGTAACGGAGCAGTTCCATCAGGCGGCCCTTGCCTCGCGCCGGGCCAAAGGGACGCAGCGCCGCCGACCCGAAGGGAACGACATAGACCCGGTCGCTGTGAGTCAGCGAGAGGTAGCCCAGGGTGCCGGCGAGTTGGAGCACCACGCGCAGCTTGGGGGGGTGCCCACACGCCATACTCCGGGAGACATCCAGCAGCAGGTGAACATCCACCTCCTGGTCGGCCTCACCGAGTTTGAGCACCAGGTCATCGTGGCTGGCATAGACGTTCCAGTCAATGTAGCGGATATCGTCTCCTACCGTGTAGGGGCGGTAGTCGCTGAAGATACTGGAGGGCAGAAAGTGGCGACCAGGGTGCTCCCCGCTGATAGGGCTGCCGCGCAGGGTCTTTTGCGCCTGGAGGCTCAGTCGCTCCAGGCGGCGCAGGAACCCTTCATCGAACAGGGGTGACGGGCCACGGCCAGCCATCCCGAATGGTTGTTTGCTCTTATTACCCTTACCGGGGCGGCGAAAAATATTCTTGAACCACATCGCGTAAATCCATGGGAATACGGAGCGGGTCTTCTCCCGCCTGAACTTCGGTTTCGTCCAACGTCCCGCGGCTTTGCTCAAGCTGCCCCGAACCAGAGGCAGAATCGGGCGGCGGTGTTTCTCCCTGCTCTCCATCACCCTCGACCGTCGTGTGGTCGAGGTCCTCGTCCTCATGCTCCAGTTCCAGGGGCACTCCCTCCACATCGAGTCGTTCCGACGGCTCGGAGCGTTCACGCTGGTCGTTGTGGGGAGCCTGGTCCATCTCACTCCCCTGCCCCATTCCTGTCCCTTGCCGCTGTTCCTGCCCCGGCTCGTTCCATTCCTGCGGAACCGACTCGCCCTCCGGCGGTGCTTGCCCCGGGGCAGGGCTTTGGGGAGCATCAGGAGCCTGGGCGGTTTGCTGCTGCTGCGGTCCAAGCTGCTCAATTGCAGAGGCGAGGTCGTCAAGCGCCCGGTCTGCCTGCTGCGGGTCGTGGAGACCGGCGGCACTGTTTTGAAGCTGACCCGCAAGCTCCGGGTGGGTCGTGCTCATCTCCCGGGCAGCATCACGGAGCGAATCCGCCAGTTCGCCGCGGGTTTCCTCCGAAAGCTGGTCGGCCTGGTCTGCCACTTCGCGCAAGCTCTGAGCCGCTTCGGTCGTATCCCCCCGATCCAGGGCTTCTGCAGCCGGGCGGGTCACGCTCAGGTCGCGCAGCGCATCGGCAAGGGTGGTCATCGCTTGCTGCGGGTTGCCTGCTCCATACGAAGCCTCTCCTACCCCATCACCGGGGGCGGGGACCGGTTCCTCCTGGTGCCCCGGCTGGTTGGCAGACGGCTGCGGGGGAAACGGCTGCGGTGGGGGGATTTCTCCCGGTGCGGCAAGCGGGGGGAGGGGCAGCGGGGTGGCTTCGATATTGCCCATCTGGTGCTGATTGACCATCAGCACCAATCCCACCGCCAGCACCAGGAGGGCCACCAGCGTCATCATTTCGGCCCAGGGGAGGCGCTGCCTGGCTCGGATGTCTCTCTGGATGGCAAAGGTGTTGTGGTGGGCGCGACTGAGCAGATAGGCTTCTATCCCCCTGGGACGTTGTTCATCTTCAAGGTCAAGTTCGATGGCCGTGGTCATCTCTTCGTTCAGGCCGAAGCGATGGTCGAGACGGCGGGCCACGGTGTGCGGCTTCATCGGGGGGCGCACCAGCAACAGGACGGCTCCCATGGCAATGCACCCGAGGACGAGGGTTTGCAGGAAGGGATAGTCGAGTGGCCACCCGAAGAGCAGGTGCCCCCCCAGGGCCAGCGACCAGACCGATAGGCCAAGCCACGCGGCCCGAAGGAGCAGGCGAACGCCGCGCCGGGCCCAGCGCTCACCGGCCAGGCGAGCAAGCTGCTTCTGGAGATATTTGTGTTTCATCTGGTCTTACCTGTGTAATTTACATCGCGTGTGTCCATACAGTTTCTCCCACATCCTCAGCGGCTCGCCGCAGATTTCGCAGTGACCCGTTGCTCGCAGGGCCCGCCGCTGCTGCTGTTCGTGCCATGCCTGCTCCATGCGCTCCCACGAAGCCGGGGGAACACCTACCCCCCAGAGACGAAGCGTCCCGTCTTCGCTGGTGGAGACCAGCATCTCTCCTCTGGCATGAACCGCGACACTCAGCACCGGTCTGGTATGCCCGGTCAGTCGCCCGATTTCCTGTTCGCTTTTCACGTTCCATACCCGGACCGTTTTATCATCACTTCCCGATACCAGCAAGGGGTTGGCGGGACTGGCACCGGCAGCCGGGGCAGGGCCGAAGGCGACACTGCTGACCGTCTTTCGGTGTCCCTTCAACGCTCCCACCTGTACGCCCCGCCCCAGGTCCCACACCGAGATAATCTTGTCCTTTCCTCCCGACACCATCAGCGCTCCATCGGGGCTGAAGGCGACGCTCCGAACCTGGTTGCGGTGTCCTTCCAACCGCCAGACCTGACGTCCACCGGCCACCTCCCAGAGGTATATCCTGTGGTCCGCTCCCGCGGCGACCAGCAGGTGTCCGTGGGGGTGAAAAGCGATGCTCAGCAGCGAACTACTGCTGCCTTCCAGGTGGCCTGTGGCCCGTCCACCCGCCACCTCCCATAGTCGCACCAGGCCATCGCTGCTTGCCGAGGCCAGCAAGCGACCATCGGGGCTAAATGTGATATGGTTGACGGGGGCTGAGGCTCCCCCAAAGTGTTGTATCTCCTGGCCACTGCGGATTTCCCACACCCGGATGGTGTGGTCCTCACCACCCGAGGCCAGCAGGTGCCCATCGGGGCTGAACGCGACGCTCTGTACTGCGTCCGTATGACCTGCAAGCTGGTGGATGACCCGGCCACTTGCGAGGTCCCATACCCAGGCGCGGTTGTCGTCGCCTGCCGCTGCCAGCAGTGCGTGGTCCGGGCTGAACACCACCTGATTCATGGCGACCCCGCCGGTCGTCCGCTGGATAACCCCCTGGAGGCGCAGGGGGGCTTCGAGCGGGGGCGGCGGAGCCAGAGCCGACGGAGGAGAGACAGGTGTTCCTTGCGCGTCTACCGCGCCTGCCGCGCCTGCCGCATCTATCAGGGATTTCTGCCTGGCTTCGTGCAGAGCCACGCGCATGGCCCCGGCACCGGGAGGACGAGCGTCGGGTTGCAATTCCAGGGCTTGCATGATGACGGCGCTGATTTCAACGGGTATCCGTGGATTGATGATATGGAGCGGGAGCAGGGGATCTGGCTGGTCATTGAAGGGAGCCGCAGCCCGAGAAAGCGCACTGGCTTCCGGGGGCAGCTGGCCTCCCGTGAGCAGATGGTATAGAGTTGCTCCCAGGGCATACAGATCACTGCGTGGCGTGGTTTCAGTTCCTTGAATCTGTTCGAGGGGGGCATAATCTACGGTATAGCTGCTGAGATTATGGCTCCCCAACATGCGGGTCTGGTAGGAGGGCATTCCTTTTGCCAGGCCAAAATCGAGCAGCACGACCTGCTCATCGTCCATCACATCGTTCAGCACCTTGATATTGCGCGGCTTGATGTCATGATGGATGATAGGGGTAGGCTGGCGGTGCAGGTAGTCCAGGGCATGCAAAAGCTGGTCGGCCCACCTGAGCACCTCGTCCAGCGGGAAGGGGCCACCCCGCTGTTCAAGCATCATGCCCAGGTCATCACCGGGGATGTATTCCATCATCAGGAAGTGTCCGGCTTCGGTCACAAAGTAGTCCATCACTTTTGGGAGAGCAGGGTGGCGCAGCGTTGCCAGCAGCCGGGCTTCGCGCTTCAGCGCATTGTGCAGGTGCGTATCCTGCGATGCACCTGGCAGGTCCGAACTGTCCACCAGCATGTGCTTCAACGCAACGATAATGCCGAGATTCTTATCCACTGCCTGATACACCCGTCCCATCCCTCCTTCTGCGATGGGGCGCACAATCTGGTAACGATTCTGGAG
>DAOTUF010000260.1:0-32465 GCA_034437495.1 Chloroflexaceae bacterium
ACACAAACTGGAGCATATCCATATCCTCCGGGCTTCGCTCCCCCCGCCGCAGCATGATGTTCGCGGGCATCACATCGCGGTGCAGCGGGTTTTGCTCAAGCTCGTTCGCATAGGTCAGGCCGCTTGCTACCTGGCTCACGATGGTGCCCACCACCTGGAGCGGCAGCAGCAACCGCTGTGCTGCCAGTTCCGACAGCAGCGCCTCCAGTGACACCCCCTCAATCCATTCCCCGACCTTGCCGACTATCCCGTCCTGCTGATAGACGGTGTAGACCCGCTCGATATGCAAATGCTGCAAGGCCACCGCCGCCCGGACCGCCCGCTCAAAGGCCGTCACGACCTCCGGGACTTCGGCAAGCTGCGGCGCAAGCACCTGTATCGCCACCTCCCGCTTGACCTCATCCTGGAAGGCCCG
Organism: Chloroflexaceae bacterium; assembly: GCA_034437495.1. Taxonomy (GTDB): domain Bacteria; phylum Chloroflexota; class Chloroflexia; order Chloroflexales; family Chloroflexaceae; genus JAAUSY01. The sequence goes on from DAOTUF010000260.1 coordinate 416, forward strand.
GTACACCTCCCATACCTGGCTCTGAGCAACCCGTTCCCCCACCCGATAGCGCCCCAGGACCCTTCCGCTCAAATCACCTTGCATGTCTCTACCTCCACCACAAACCTTCTCCACCACCAATCTTCGTGACGTGACCGTCCTGATCTCATCATACCACATCCTGCCCTGCTTTCCTGGCTCCTTCGAATTCCTCGGCATTTCACCCTTGACAGAATAAAGGTTCTATTTTACTATACCTCTAGATACGAGAGAATAGACAAACACGAAGGAGAACAACCATTAATCATGGCCAATACCCGCTACCTGATGTGGTTTGACGATAACCCGAAGATACCCGCCCGCCAAAAAATCGATGAAGCTATTGTGGCGTACCAGCGCCGTTTCAAAACCCGTCCCAACGTGGTGCTGGTCAGCGAGGGCGACAACGGGGTGCTCAATGACCCCGCCGAAACGGTAGAGCACGATGGGGTGCAGGTGCGTGGGGTCAGCTTTGTGCGGCGAAACAACTTCTGGGTCGGCCTGGAAAAGGACCCCGCCCAGAAGCCCGCGGCAGCCCCGCGTGAGCTTCACCCCCTCCATTCCTGACCGTGCGCACGATCAGGAGAGGACCCGTATGCCTCGTATGCCAGGAGGACCAAAGAAAAGAAGGGTAGGCCGAAGTTCTGTGATACAATACCTACGGGGAATAACCATATCGTAAGAGGAACGCCCATGTCCGCCTCTACCCCATCCGACCAAGCATCCTTTACCATCGCCAGCACAGACTTCGAGCCTGCCTACCTTGCCCTGCACCGCTCCGGCGAACTCCAGCGGCGCATTGCAGCATCTCAGGCGTGGCTCTCAGCATGCCGCGCCTGCCCCCGCGGGTGCGAAGCCAACCGCCTGAGTGGGCAGACGGGGTTTTGTGGCACCGGTCGCTACGCTATGATGAGCAGTGCCTTCCCCCACATGGGCGAGGAACCCCCCCTGCGCGGGTGGAAGGGGAGCGGGACCATCTTCTTCTCGCGCTGCAACCTTGGCTGCATCTTCTGCCAGAACTTCGACATCAGTCAGGCCGGAGTGGGGGAAGAGGTTCGCCCCGACCATCTGGCAAACATTATGCTGCAACTCCAGGCGATGGGGTGCCACAATATCAACTTCGTGACCCCCTCCCACGTGGTTCCCCAGATCCTCGAAGCGCTCGCGGTGGCCATTGACCAGGGGCTGCGTCTCCCTATCGTCTACAATACCTCGGGCTACGACTCGCTTGAGACCCTGCGGATGCTGGATGGCGTCATCGATATCTATATGCCCGACTTCAAATTCTGGGACCCCCAGGCCGCCACGCGCTACTTGCAAGCCAGAGACTACCCCGAGGTTGCCCGGAACGCCCTGAAAGAGATGCATCACCAGGTCGGCCCCCTCAAAACAGACGAGAACCACATTGCCCGACGGGGGCTTCTGGTGCGCCATCTGGTTATCCCCGGTCTGCTCAGCGACACCGAACACATCCTGCGCTTCCTGGCAGCGGAACTTTCCCCGGACACCTACCTCAACATCATGGCGCAATACCACCCTTCTGGCAAGGTCAGTGCCGTGCGCTTTGCCGATATCAACCGCCGTCTGAGCAACCGCGAATATGCCGAAGCGCTCCGGCTGGCTCACGAGGCCGGGTTGTGGCGGCTCGATGACCGCCGCCCCCTGTGGTCGCTCCAGTCCACCTGGTAGAGGGAGCCGCTCTCCGTCCCCCCTTCCTCCCGCTCTCCTTCTCTTCTTCCCTCCCTCCCTCCTCCCTCTTTCCTCTTTCCTCCTGGCACAGAACTTGCAGTAATCTTTGGCAGGACAGCAAGCAAGAAGTCGTGACAGGAGGGATCGTATGCGAACGGTGGTCGGACTCTTTGAACGGTTTGAGGATGCAGAGAAAGCGGTCAATGACCTCTATCGCCAGGGATTTAGCCCCGACCAGGTGAACGTCATTGCCCGCGATGTGGTCGTCCAGGATCAGGTTGGGGGAAAGAGCGGCTATGCTGTGACCGAAGGGGCCATCGGCGGCACCGCTATCGGGGGGTTGGGGGGGTTGCTGCTTGGTCTCAGTGCTCTGAGCGTGCCCGGTATCGGGCCGGTTATCACCGCGGGCAGCATCTTCACGGCCCTCGGTTCGACCGCCGCCGGCGCCGGGGTCGGGGCGGTCACGGGGGGACTCATCGGGGCGTTGGCCGGGGCCGGGGTCCCTGAAGAAGAAGCCCACACCTATGCCGAAGGGGTCAAGCGTGGTGGAGTCCTTCTGGTGGTGGGCGTGGACGACGATACCATGGCCCCACAAGCCAGTCAGACCCTTTTCGATGCCAATGCGGTGGATATCAATATGCGCCGTGAAGAATGGCGCAGCAGCGGATGGTCCCGCTTCGATGAGAAATCCCTGCCTCCGGAGCAAGAAACCTCATCCTGAGAGATGCCATAAAAGGCTTGCGGGGGGACGGGCAGTCCCCTGCTATCCGTCCATCTTCCCCGCCACGCTCCCCCGCCACCCCACCAGCGCCAACCCCGCAGCGCCATGCAGCACCATCACCAGCGTGAAATAGAGGTGGTGGCCGCTCTGGGCAGCGTAGAACTCGTCGTAGACGAGGGACTCAATGCGGGCCGCGACGAACGGGGTAAAGAAGTAGAGGCAGAAACACGAGAACGCCGCCAGCCACACTTCGGCTCGCCGGGCCATGACCCACCCGATGAACAGGACAAACGGCGTGGAAAAAATGGTCCAGACCAGCGGGCGAAGCTGGTCTTCGCCGCGCTCCCCGCTGGTGCTGGCGTAGTTGAAGACTGCCCACGCAACTCCCACCAGGAGCGCCCCGAGCATGATACCGGTCGTTCGCAAGTCGAGATGGCGGCTCATGGCTGGTTCTGTTCCTTTTCCTGCTCCTTATCTTTCTGCGTCAGGTGGTGGAGCTTTTGTCTGGCCTGTTCCTCCAGCCGGGCAATCTGCTGCTCCAGACGGCGCTCGTCGGTATGCAGAGCCGTCAGACGGTCTTCCAGTTTGCCCAGTTCGGCCACATAGCGCTTGCGCAGTGCCCCTTCTTCCCCCTCGCGCCCGAGCGGGGACAGATTGCCCTGTATCTGCTTCTGATGCTTGGAGATGGCCTGCCGCTCCTGCTCAATCTGGTTCACCTGCTTGCGCGTCTCTTCCATCTGGCGGTAGAGCTGCAAGACCTCCTCAAGCCCCTGCCCGATGGCCTCGTCCAGGTAGCGGTGGTGCAGGTAGTCCTGAAGCTGTTTGCCGCTCACACTCTGAACGCGCTCGTGGCGGCGCTGCATCCGCCGTTCGTGGACCTCAAACACGGTGCGGGCGTTGGCCACACACCAGACGCTCCAGCGAACAAAGGTCGCCGTTCGTTCTGCGGGGTCGGGGGTATCGGTCAATTCGTAGTTGGGGAGCGGGGAGTGCTCAATCACCACATCGACCGGCGTCGAAAGCGTGCTGGTCAGATGGTACACCGTGTGGTGCAACTCATATTCCTGAATGAGCAGGTATTCTTCGCGCACGCCAATGCTCACAATCCGGCGCTCCCGGCTGCGCTGCTCCTCGACCTTCACGCCCAGTTCTACCGCAAAGGGCACGATGACCTCCCCGCCTGCGCGGGTGAAGGGTACGACCGCCTCCCCGGCGTAGTTCCCATCTTCCGTGACCGTCACCGGCCCGCGTTCGAGGGTCAGCCCCGTCTCATTGGCAAAGCGCAGGCTGGCGACCGGGTGGTCGGGGAGCTTGCGCCCGTTGTAGAGCAAGTCGCGTCGGCATGGCATCTGCTGGCCGAGAATGGGCACCATAGCCGACTGTCCCCGCGCCACGCTCACGGGGTGGCGGACGGTGTAGGCAAACAACGCTCCCCGTTCGCCTCCGCTGGCGGCAATCTGCACCGACTGATCCATCGAATCAATCGAGAGGGAGGGGGGGGCTTCGGGCGCAAACGCCGCCGCTTCCTCCTCATCCGCCATGCCGAGCGTCATGGCCCGCATCTGTTTGGCTCCCCGCATCCTGGCTCCGGCCGCAGGGGCCGGGGCGGGGGGAGGTGCTCCCTCAAAGAACACCGGCGCATTGACCGTGCGCTCCTCATCCTGCACGAGCGGACGTTCGGGCGTCTTCGGTTCATAGAGCCGATAGCGAAACGACACCGGCATCCCGGCCACCAGCGTCAGGTGGACCTGCTCCAGGTCCTCTTCAAGCTGATTGTCGAACAACCCCCACCCTTGCAACAGCACGGTGAAGGGGCGGTCTTCCAGGGTGGTCGGGGCAGAGGGGGAGCCGGTTGGTGGTTGGCTCGGGGGAGCCGCCGGCTCCGAACGCTCCACCAGCATGCGGTAGCTCACGCGCCAGGCCGGGGCAGGCGCAATGTAGCCCACCAGGATATCGTGGTCGCCGGGGGAGAGGTGCAGCGTGGCGCTGCGGCGGTCCTCCTCGCTCTGAGCCGCCCGCAGGAAGTAGCGCAAATCGGCAGCCGCCGTTTCATCGAGCAGGTGCAGGTGGCGGATATCGGCCAGAGGGATAGTCTGTACCTGCTGCTGGTCGGGCCGATAGAGAGAAACAACTGCTCCGTCCAGCGGCTTGTCTCCCCCGCAGGTCACGCCAACTACCACCCCCTCGGTCTCCTCGTCCCCGCCATCCCCGCCATTTCCACCGTTCCGGTCATCCTGCGAACGCAAACGGCAGCGCACCTGCCGTCCCCGCAGGTCGCGCACCAGGTCCAGCAGCGTGCGCGTGTCGGAAAGGTGGATACTCCCTTTGGCCAGCAGTTCGGCGCGGTCTTCGGGGGTCTCGAAGTCCAGGCTGAGCACCTGCCCGCTCCCGCGGTCGAGCGCAATCAAGCTTTTGAGCACATCGTCCATCGCCGGGCGCGGAAAGGTCAGCCGCAGCGTTTCGCCCTGCACCGGGCCGCGCCGCTCAAAGTAGCCAACACCATGTTTGTAGATAATCAGGCGTCGAATGGGTAGAACGGTCATCATGGGGCCTCCCTTCAGGTTATGCCCCTATTGTACCAGATTTTGGGATGGCTCCTGTCTCCTGTCTCCTTCTTTGCTGGCCTGCTCACTCGTCATCCGTCCCCGGCCCCTCGTCATTCACCGCTCGCCACGCATCCCTGAGATGAGCGGTATCATGACCGGTATCCGGTTGCTGAAGGTACATATCAATGGCCCGCTCAATCAGGGCGTGGCTCAGGTAGCGCCGCCCTTCCAACACCTCACCGACGGCGTGGAGAATCTCGTCCGCTTCGGCCTCCTTCAACACATACGCCATCGCTCCGCGGTTCAGGGTTGCCCGCACCGACGCATCCGATGCCTGCATGGAGAAGATGAGCAGGCGGGTCTGTGGCGACTGCTCTTTTGCATGTTGGACCACTTCCGACCCGTCCAGTTCAAGCAGAATGTCCAGGATGAGCACATCCGGCTGGAGCGACCCAAGCAGCGCCAGCGTCTCTGGTGCGTTCGAAGCCTCGCCTACTACCGTCCACCCCGCCCGCGATTCCAGCACCACCTTCAAGCCGTGTCGCACTATCGGGTGTCTATCGGCAAGAACAAACGTCGGCATACCCTTATTCTCTCCCTACTCATTCCATCCAGATCATTATTCCCAAGCCATCCACCCCTTTGCACCGCTCCCGAACCCCAGACCCGCACGCTTCCCCTTCCAGTGTACCTCCGGCTGCATCCACAAATGCGCACACCGAGAAGGGGAATATCAGCCCAGGGGGGTTGGGGGAGGTGGGGGCTGCCAGTTTGACAATGCTGCTCCTCAATGCTACTATACCAGGAAGCTATGAAGAAACACGAGCCGGAAAAGGTCACGTCTTATGACCACCTGCATACTTACCGATCCGCGGTACAAATCCCACACTGACCCGCACCATGTGGAACGTGCTGAGCGGTTACACGCTATCGAAGAGGCATTGCAAGCCAGTGCCCTGACCGAAAACGACACTCTGCTCTCCCTGACGGCTCGGGTCGCCAGCGAAGAGGAGTTGGCCGCGGTCCACACGGGTTCCTACCTCGAATCCATTCGCCGCTTCGGGGAGCAAGGGGGCGGCTATATTGACCCCGACACCTATATGACCCCCCATTCGTGGGAGGCCGCGACCTGGGCCGCCGGGGGCGTAGTCCGGGTGGTTGAAGCCGTTGCCAATGGGGAATGCCAGAACGGATTTGCCCTGGTTCGTCCCCCCGGCCACCATGCCACGACCCACCGCGCCATGGGCTTCTGCCTCATCAACAACGTGGCGGTGGCAGCTCGCTCTGCCCTGAATACGATGGGGTTGGAACGGGTTGCCGTGGTGGATTACGACGTCCACCATGGGAATGGCACTCAGGACATCTTCTATCACGACCCGCAGGTGCTCTACTGCTCAACCCATGCCTCGCCCTTCTACCCCGGTACGGGTCGAATGGAGGAAATTGGTCGCGATGAGGGCAAAGGGGCAACGCTGAATATTCCGCTCCCCTCCGGCGTCGGTGACGATGGCTACCAGCGTATCTTTGAACACGCCCTGATACCCGCGCTGCGGCGGTGGCAGCCCCAGATGATCTTGATTTCGGCCGGGTATGATGCCCACTGGGCCGACCCGATTGGCCCCATGGTGCTCTCCGTGACCGGCTATGCCCGCCTGACGCAGATGCTCTATGACCTGGCGGCGGAGGTGTGTGAAGGGAAGCTGGTCATGGTCCTTGAAGGAGGCTACCATCTCCATGCCCTGGGGGCCTGTGTGGTCGCTTCGTTGCGCGTCCTGGCCGGGCACCCCCCCGACCCGGCGCATGATCCGCTTGGCCCGATTACCGCGCCGGAACCTGGTATCAACGACATCATCACGGCGCTTCAACACCATCCATTACTGATATGATTACGGTCATGAATTATGGGGCAGGAAACCTGCCCAACGTGGTCCGTGCGCTCGAACATGTGGGCGCACAGGTACAGGTCACGGAGTCGCCCGAAGTGGCCCTCCAGTCCACGAGCCTGGTGCTCCCCGGTGTCGGGGCCACCCGCGACACGATGCAGAGTCTCCAGCAGTTGGGGTTGGCCGAGGTTATCCCCGCCATCGTCTCCCGTGGGCGACCATTTCTCGGCATCTGCGTGGGAATGCAGGTGCTCTGCACCGAGAGCGAAGAGTTCGGTACCCACCCCTGCCTGGACATCGTTCCGGGGGTGGTGCGGCGGCTTCCCGGTGGGCAAAAGGTTCCCCAGATCGGGTGGAACCAGGTCCGCTATGCCGAATCCATGCAGGCGCACCCCCTGTTCGCCCATATTCCCACTGGCAGCGAGTTCTACTTTGTCCATTCCTACTACTGCGATGTGCCTGACACATCGCTGGTCGCAGGCCAGACCGACTATGGACGTTCCTTCCCCAGTGTCCTCATCCGCGGTCATCTCATCGCAACCCAGTTTCACCCCGAAAAAAGTGGAGCCTGCGGGTTGCAGCTTTTACGAAATTTCGTCCTGCTCAGTGAGCAGTAAGGCGACGTCTATGGAAATTATCCCGGCCATTGATCTGAAAGATAGTCTGTGCGTACGTCTCTACCAGGGCGACTTTGACCGGACAACGGTCTATGACGAAGACCCCGTTGCCGTAGCGCAGCGGTGGGTCGTGCAGGGAGCCACCCGGCTCCACATTGTGGACCTTGATGGAGCCAAAGCCGGCCACCCCGTCAATACGGATATCGTGCGGGACATTGTGCAGGCCGTCGATATCCCCGTGCAACTCGGCGGGGGGATGCGCTGCGAAGAAGACATTGCCGCCGTCCTGGAGATGGGCGTGTCGCGGGTCATTCTCGGAACGGCGGCGGTCAATGAACCGGCGCTCGTCGAACGTATGGTGCAGCGGTTTGGCAGCAGTATCATCATCGGTGTCGATGCGCGGGACGGCTATGTGGCCATTGATGGGTGGACCGAGGCGACCTTCCTGCGAGCCACCGACCTGATTGACCAGATGGCGGATATCGGCGTCCAGCGCATCATCTACACGGACATCTCCCGTGATGGGACGCTCACGGAGCCAAACTATGCCGCAACGTCGGCGCTCATCTCCCCCGGCGGCCCGGCTATCATCGCCAGTGGCGGCATCTCGCACCACGACCACCTGCTCCAGTTGGCCCGGCTCGGCGTCGAAGGGGCCATTGTGGGTCGCGCTCTATATACCGAGGCGATTGACCTTGCGACCGCCATTGATGCGCTGCGGATGTAGCGGGGCGGGGCGGGCAACGACAGGGAAGGAAAGAAGGGAAAGAGAGCATGTCTCCATCATCAAACCTGACCGAGAAGTTTGAAGAAGAACGCCAGCGCACCCACGAACAGTCGCAGATTGTCTACCTGCAAGGGCAGATTGACGAACTGCGACGGCTCATCAAAGACCAGACCAGCAAGTATCAGTGGGCCATAGAGCAGTCCCGCAAGACGGATGCCGCAGTCGGGCAGGTGCAAAGCTCCTTCGAGCGCCACACCGAAGAGATGACCCAGGTCGTGGACCGGTCGCGGCGCGATGTGCTGGAACTGCGCAAGGAGGTGGCCGCGGCCCTCGTCAAAATCCAGGAGAGCTTCGAACCCATTCGGCAGATGCAAACGCAGATCCAGCAAATCGCGGAGATGCGCAAGCAAGACCGCGACCAGTCCTTTTCCTGGGTCTCGCGGGTGGAAGATATCGAAGAACGTTTGCTCTCGTTGCAGGCGCAGGTGAAAGAGACCGAAGAACGCCACCGCCAGCTGGCCAGCCACTTCGACCGCCTCTATGAAGCGGACGACGTGGCGCTTCAGGAGATTCGCCGCGTCCGAGATGATATGCAGATAGAGAAGCAAAGTTTGCGGCGGCAGGCCATCGAAGCTCAGCAGCTTGCCACCGACCTGACCGGGGTGCTGGAAGAGCAGGACGCCCGTATCTCGCGCATTGACGAGATTCGCCAGCATATCGAACTGTTTGCCGAGACGCTGCCCGAACAGATAGCCGATGTTGGCAAGCGCTTCCCGGACATTGAGGCGGAAATCAAGCGGGTGGAGCGCATTTCGACCGAGCGCTTTCTGATGAACCAGGAGCGGTTGGAAGAGATGCGCCGCCACGCGGATGAGCGCCTCGTGACCTTGCAGGAGACCGAGGAGCAAAACACCCACCAGCACACCGCCTGGATGGGGCGCATCGACAGCGTGCTCCACGAACTGGAGCAGCAGTTGGTCCGGGGCGTCAGCCGCCTGGAAGAGACACAGCGCGAACTGATGACCCTGATTGTAGGAATCGGGGACCGCGAAATCCAGTCAATGATAGCGCTCAACAACGCGGTGGCGCAGCGGTTGGAGATTGTCAAGGCTGGTCAGGCCGAGATTGACCGCGTTGGTTCACGCGCCGCGAATGGCCAGGAGGGACGGGGGTAGCCTGCCCGGTCGCCAAGGACAAGCCCTTTCTCCCTTTCTGGTAGACCCAGGCATGACATCAACGTGCCCCCCGCAGTTCGGGATGACCGGGTCTGCGGGGGGCTTCCGTATCTCTCCGAAACCGTGTTGTTTGCTTCTCGGCTGCCTGCTGCTCCGTGCGCCTACGCCTGCGCTGCGGCGATACTCTCGCGGAGGCGGGCAATGTTTTCGGCAACGCTGGCCTTCTTGTTGAATACCCCCGAACCAGAGACCAGGCACGTCGCCCCGGCCCGCACAACTTCGGTGGCGTTCTCCGCCTTGACCCCGCCATCAACCTGCAATTCTGCCGATGAACCGATACGGTCCAGCATCACCCGAAGCTGACGGATTTTCTCCGTGCTGGTCGGGATGTAGGACTGGCCCCCGAAGCCGGGGTTCACCGACATAATGAGCACCAGGTCCACATAGGGCAGAATATCCTCAATCAGAACGAGCGGCGTGGCCGGGTTGAGCGTCACCCCGGGCTTGACGCCCAGTTCCCTGATGCTCTGAATCGTCCGATGGAGGTGGGGGCAGGTTTCGACCTGCACCGTGAGGTAGTTGGCTCCCGCCCGTGCAAAATCTTCCAGGTAGCGCTCGGGCTTCTCAATCATCAGGTGGACATCCAGGGGCAGCGAAGTGTGGGGCTGAATGGCCGCCACCACGAGCGGTCCGATAGTAATATTGGGCACAAAGTGTCCGTCCATCACGTCAACGTGCAACCAGTCGGCTCCCCCTTCGGCAGCTTCACGGACCTGTTCCCCCAGGCGGGCAAAGTCTGCTGACAGGATGGAAGGGGCGATTTTTACGGTGGTCATAGGTGGTTATCCTCCAGGGGAGCGCAGCGGGGGAACCTGACATCAGGTCCCCCGCATCGTCTCCCAATGAACTCCAGAACGTCTCTCACGGCTCTCAGGTAATCGTCCTATCCAGCATACGCTCGGCAATGGAAACAATATTCTGCGCGGTAAAGCCGTACTGCTTGTAAATCTCTTCGTAGGGGGCCGACGCGCCGAAGGTGCTGATACCCAGAACGTGGCGCTTGTTCTTCGGCCCGATGAAGTGGCGACCCCACCCGGTCGGGTAGGAGGCTTCAATGGCCATACGGGTCTCGACGTGGGGCGGGAGCACCTGGTCGTGGTAGGACTGGCTCTGGCGGTTGAACAGTTCCCAACAGAGCATACTGACGACCCGAACTTCCACCCCGCGGTTTTCCAGGATTTTCGCGGCTTCCAGCGTGATAGCCACTTCCGAACCGGTGGACATCAGGATGATTTCCGGTTCGGGGGAGGTATAGAGCACGTAGCCCCCCCGCGCCGCGTGCGACGCCGGAGCCAACTTGCCATGCTTGCCGAACGGTTGGGTCCGGTCCAGCACGGGCACCCGCTGACGCGACAGGACAATGGCCGTGGGGCCGTCCTTGCGCTTCAAGGCCATCTCCCAGGCAATGCGCGTTTCGTTGGCGTCGGCAGGGCGGATGGTGCAGAGGTTCGGCGTGATGCGGAAAACGTGGATGTGCTCAATGGGTTGGTGGGTCGGGCCGTCCTCGCCCAGACCGATACTGTCGTGGGTGAAGACAAAAACCACCTGAAGCCCCATCAGCGCCGCCATCCGGATGGCCGGGCGCATATAGTCGCTGAAGACCAGGAACGTCCCGCCGTAAGGGATGATCCCGCCGTGCAGCGCCATCCCATTCATCATACTGCCCATGCCGTGCTCGCGCACCCCGAAGAAGATATTGCGTCCCTCGAAGTTGTCGCCGCTGATGGGGTCGGCTCCCTTCACCATCGTGTTGTTCGACCCGGCCAGGTCCGCGGAGCCGCCAAGCAGCGAGGGCACGAGCGGAGCCAGCGTGTTGATCATCTGGCCCGAGGCCGAACGGGTTGCTACCCCTTTTTCATCTGGCTCAAAGGTGGGCAAAATCGTATCCAGGTTGTCGGGGATCTCTTTGGACCACATGCGGTCCCAGAGCGCTGCCAGGTCGGGGTGGGTTTCGCGGTAGCGCTTCATCACCTCTTCCCACAACCCCTGCTGTCGTGCGCCCTCCTCAATGGCGCGGTGCATGTGGGTGTAGACCTCCTCCGGGACATGGAAGGCTGGCTCTTCGGGCCACCCCAGGTTTTGCTTGGTGAGTTTGATTTCCTCTTCCCCGAGCGGCTCCCCGTGGGCCTTCGCGCTGTCCTGCTTGTTGGGGCTGCCGTAGCCAATGTGCGAATGGCAGATAATCATACTCGGGCGGGTCTTTTCGTCCCGGGCCGTGGTGATGGCCTGCCGAATATCAGCGGGGGCATAGGCATCCACCGTCTGTACCTGCCAGCCATAGGCTTCAAACCGTCTGGTCGTATCTTCCGTAAAGGACAGGTCGGTCGGGCCATCAATCGAGATACGGTTGCTGTCATAGAGCACGATGAGCTTGCCCAACTTGAGGTGCCCGGCCAGGCTGCATGCCTCGTGCGAGACCCCCTCCATCAGGTCGCCATCCCCACAGATGGCATAGGTGAAGTGGTTCACCACCTCGTACCCCGGTCGGTTGAACTTCGTGGCGAGATAGCGCTCCGCAAAGGCCATCCCGACCGCATTGGCAATCCCCTGCCCGAGCGGGCCGGTGGTCGTCTCCACGCCGGGCGTCATGTCGTGTTCGGGGTGCCCGGCGGTGCGGCTCCCCCACTGGCGAAACTGCTTGATTTCGTCCAGCGTGATACCATAGCCCGTCAGGTGCAGCAACCCGTAGAGCAGCATCGAGCCATGACCGGCCGACAAGACGAACCGGTCGCGGTCGGGCCATTTGGGGTCATGCGGGTTATGTTTGAGAAAATCATTCCACAGCGTGTACGCAACGTCGGCCATACCCATGGGCATGCCCGGGTGTCCACTTTTGGCTTTTTGTACGGCGTCCATTGCCAGAACGCGCAGCGCATTGGCACAGAGTTGACCAATATCCTGGTTCATAGAAATAGCGGCGCAGAAAACCCACCGGCCTGGTGCTGGTGAAAGAAGCGCCACTCCTCCTTTCTGCTTTCCAAATGAGAATGAGCTACCGGTATGGCAGGCATTGATTCGGGCCAGCGGGGGCCTGCCTCTCCCCATCCCCCCCCGGCGGAGATTCCAGTTTCCTCTTTCTCGCCCGGGTCGCCAGGCGATGCAGCCTTTCTGTTCTCCCTCTGGCGGGGGAGTGCGTGACCAGGCTATGATAGCAGAAAAGGAGCCTGGGGACAAGTTCTTTTTTTCACAAACCCGGCCTGTCCCACTATTCTAGGTTGGGGCACAATCATCAGCCAGGCGCGGCAACCGTAGAAGCCGGTCGCGGGACTTCACTTTGCCGGTTCGATAGAGGTTTCCCCGGTCGCATCCAGCATTTCGGGCGGCGGGGTCCACCTGCGCAGCTTGTCGTAGTCGGGCGGCACCCGTCCATCGAAGAATTTGCAGGCATAGGAATAGCGCCAGTCCTGCCACCACAGTTTCGCATAGATCTTGTCGGCCTTGAACCTCCGGAGCAGGGCGCGGGGGCTGCGGAGCAGCGACGTCAGCGGCCCCGCCATCTCCGAGGGGTCGCGGAAGCACTCCCAATCACACTCCTTGCAAAACGGTTCCTGGTCGAGCGGCTTGAACTGGGGGTCCCAGAACTTGCCCAGGTTTTCGTGCCCGCGATACCCGCAGGGGTAGGTGTTGGCATCTGCCGAATCGATAAAGAAAAAGTCGATGCCACCCCGACAGGGGTAGGGGAACGCCTCGTCTCCCGAATACTGGCGGATGAGGGCATAGAGCGAGCTGCGCGGCGTGAAGATGCGCAGCTTCGACCGGAACTCGGGGATGGTGTCCAGGAGCGCCCGGAACAGGAGCGTCTTTTCGGTGGTGGTGAAGTTCACCACATTGTCTTCCGAGGTGGCAGTGTAGACGGCCTGAAGGTTCCCCGGCTGGCTGGAGTCGATACTCATCGGGTAGCAGGCGTTGACCGTCGTAAAGCCGAGGTTGAGAACAAACTGGTAGAACCGCTGGAAGGAGCGGCGAAATGTCTCATAGAAGCGGCGAGACATGGTCAACTCGCCTTCGGGTTCCAGGTGGTAGTGACCGCCGACGTTGCGGTTGATACCCAGGTTGGCCGAGGGATAGACGCCGTGGCTGTGGAAAATCGGCAGGGCCTTCTCTATCCCCGCGATAACCCCGGGCAGCCCCCGCATCTCCTCATGCACCGCAGGCACCGCCGAGTCAATGCTGATCCAGAAGTTGTACAACCTGGTTTGGGCGAGCGTTTCGGCCAGCCTGGTCATCGCGGCTTCGAACCCCTCGCGGGCGGAGTTGCGGAACAGGAACCCGTTGGTACCGGTTCGGATGAAGGGGATGCCGGCCTGCTGCGCGTGGGTAATCAGGGGGACCAGTTCATCCAGAAAGAGCAGCGGTTCCCCGCCGGTGAAGGAGAGCGCCCGCACTCCTCGCGCTGCTGCCGCGTCAATAATCCGCTTGATGTCGTCCGGGTTGAGTTTCGAGCGCTCGATTTTTGACGAAACGCGCATCCCGCACTGCGGGCAGTGGGCATTGCATTTGTTGTGGATCTGGATGATGAGTTGTTCGGGAATATGTCCCTGCACAAAACGACGGATAGTTGCAAGAGATAATACAGAACGAAGCTGGCTCATGCCATCAATACCTCCAGGCTAGCTTACAAACACCCTTGCTGGTAACACAGGACTGGCTGACGAGCCGCGCCCACCTCATCGAGCCGACGCACCGGGGCGGTGGTGGGAGCCGCGTGCAGCAGGTCGGGGTTTTCGCGGGCTTCGCGGGCAATTGCCCGCATCGCCTCCACAAAACGGTCCAGGCTCTGGCGGGACTCCGTTTCGGTCGGTTCAATCATCAACGCCTCCGGGACAATCAAGGGAAAGTAGACCGTGGGCGGATGGAAGTGGTAGTCAATCAGGCGCTTGGCGATGTCGAGCGTGCGCACCTCGGGCGCATCGGCAAGCTGTCCCTTGAGCACCACCTCGTGCATACAGACCCGGTCTACGGCAGGCGGGTAGATAGCTTCCAGGTGGGAGCGGAGGTAGTTAGCATTGAGTACGGAGACTTGCGCCACCTCGCGCAGACCTGTGGCCCCGAGCAGACGAATGTAGGTCCAGGCCCGCACCAGCATCCCCACGTTGCCGTGGAAGGTCTTGACCCGTCCGATGCTCTTTGGCGGCATACCAAGCTCATACCGCGTTTCTGGCCTGGCCATGGGTTGGTCGGGCACCGTCTGCTCGATGCGGCAGACCTGTGGGCCGGGGAGGTAGGGAGCCAGCGCCTTCGTACACCCGACGGCTCCGCTGCCGGGGCCGCCTCCCCCGTGGGGGGTGGAGAAGGTCTTGTGCAGGTTGTAGTGCATAAAGTCGAAGCCCAGGTGAGCGGGCTTCACAATGCCCAGAATTGCGTTGAAGTTGGCTCCATCGCAGTACATCAGCCCGCCTGCCTCGTGGACGAGCCGCGAGACCTCCTCCACCTCTTCTTCAAACAGGCCGAGCGTGTTCGGGTTGGTCAGCATCATTCCTGCGGTGCGGGGTGAAAGATGTCGTTTGAGGTCTTCCAGGTCCACGTTGCCGCGAGCATCGCTCTTCACCTCAATCACCGTGAAGCCGGTCATGGCGGCGGTGGCGGGGTTGGTCCCGTGGGCGGCGTCGGGCACCAGTATCTCTGTTCGTTCCGTATCGCCCCGGTCCAGGTGGTAGGCGCGGAACACCAGCGCCCCCGTCAGTTCGCCCTGCGCTCCTGCCGCTGGTTGCAGCGACACCGCGTCGAAGCCGCTCAATTCTGCCAGGGCATATTGCAGTTCTGCCATCAGGCGCAAGACTCCCTGGGAGAGCGCCGCATCCTGGAGGGGGTGAACGGCAGCGAAGGAGGGGAGGCGGGCGACCTCTTCGTTGAGCTTGGGATTGTACTTCATCGTGCAGGAGCCAAGCGGGTACATCCCCGTATCAATGCAGAAATTGCGCTGGCTTATGCGCGTGAAGTGGCGGACAACCTCCGGCTCGCTCAGTTCTGGCATCTCAGCCAGGTCATCCTGCCGCAGCAGGCTGGCGGGGAGGTCCGAGGGTGGCACATCGACCTCTGGCAATGACACTCCGCACTTGCCAGGTGAAGACAGGTCAAAAATGGGTGGTTCAAAGGTATCCATCCGGGTTATCTCTTTCTCTTTCTTTGCTGGTTCATACCCCGTCGGCGTGTATCGTGACCGTGCTCGGGCTACCCCACTTTGCGGAGCGCGTCCACGAGCGCGTCAATATCTTCTTTGCTGTTCATCTCGGTCACGCAGAGCAGCAAGGCATGTTCCAGGTGCGGCTCATCCTGCGAAAGGTCATAGCCGCCGATAATGCCAAGTTCGTGCAGAAAGGTGTTGATACGGGCAGCCGGGCGCGGACACTGCACCACAAATTCTTTGAAGAAGGGCAAATCGTCGCGCACCTGGTAGCCAGGAAGCTGGCGAATCTGGTCGGCGGCGTAGTGGGCCCGGTGGTAGCACAGTTCGGCCACGCGCCGCAACCCCTGACGCCCCATCAGGCTGAGGTAGACCGTCGAGGCCAGCGCCATCAACCCCTGGTTGGTGCAAATGTTGCTGGTGGCGCGTTCCCGTCGGATATCCTGCTCCCGCGCCCGCAGGGTGAGCACGTAGGCCGGTTTGCCATCAATATCACGGGTTGCCCCGACAATCCGCCCGGAGAGCTTGCGCAGGTGGTCCTGTTTGCACGTCAGGATGCCCAGGTAGGGCCCGCCAAAGTTGAGGCCAATGCCCAGGGATTGGCCTTCGGCGGTGGCGATGTCGGCCCCCACCTCCCCCGGGGTCTGGAACAACCCGAGCGCAATCGGGTCAAAGTGCATGATGAGCAAGGCCCCGGCTTCGTGGACCTTGCGGGCCACCGGGCGCAGGTCGTGCAGACGCCCCAGAAAGTCCGGCGACTGGACTATGACGGCGGCGGTGGTTTCGTCCACCTGCTCCAGCGTCTCTTCGAGCGTCGTACCGGCGTGCTCGTCGCCCACCACCGTGAAGTTCTGACCCTGGAGGTAGGTTCGGAGCACGGCGCGGTAGTGCGGGTGAACCCCGCGGGCCACGAGAATGCGGGAACGGGTGCGCTTCACATTCAGCGCCATGATAGCGGCCTCGGCAACGGCGGTGCCCCCGTCGTAGTGCGAGGCGTTGGCAATGTCCATCCCCGTGAGGCGGCAGATAAGGCTCTGGTATTCGAAGATGGCCTGCAACGTGCCCTGGCTTATCTCTGGTTGGTAGGGCGTGTAGGCCGTATAAAACTCGCTGCGGCGCAGGATTTGGTCTACCGCAGACGGGACAAAATGGTGGTAGGCTCCGGCTCCCAGAAACAGGCGGTGGGTCTGGGCGGTGGCGTTCATCGCTCCCATATCCTGAATTTCTCGCATCAATGCGGGTTCTGAGAGAGGGTCAGGCAGGTTGAGCAGGGGAAACCGCAGCGCTTCCGGAACATCGGCAAACAGTTCCTCCACCGACTCGACCCCGATGTGCTTGAGCATCTCGGCACGGTCGGTGTCCGTAATCGCAATATAGGGTGATGACATGAGTTATCCTCGTGATTTCTGAGAACATCTCCCGCAAAGTATACCATGCCCCTTCCCCTCCGGCAACAACGACGGTCAGAGCAGCCCGGTCGGGCGGGTGGCCTGGTTGCTCCCGCTGCTTCCTGTGGTATACTTCTCGGGTGGGAACGGTGGTATGGATGCTGAATGGCATGGGAGAACATATGAGCGGGACAAAGAAGCTCTGGGAACAGATTTACGAGGAAACCATCTGGGATGAGGAGGCGGCGAAGTCCATTGCCTACCGGATGGAGTGGCAGGGGATGTCGCGCTCCGAAGCGGAGGCCCGTCAGCGCGAGGAAACCCGTCACTACCAGCAGCAGAGCGTGTATACTCTCATGGTGGGCGACCTCTGCGTTGATTATGAGCATGGCGAGGTGTGGTTCGATGGGCAGCGGGTCGATGTCAACCCCGTCGAATACCGCCTGCTCCTCTGCCTGACCGCCATCCCTGGCCGCCTCATGCCCTACAGCGACATCCTGCGCCAGATGCATATCCGGATCTGGGAGCATGGGTCCCAGGAGTTTTTGCAGTCCCACGTCCGAAACCTGTACCAGAAGATAGACCCGCGCTACCTGGTTGAATTGTATGGTGTTGGCTACCTGGTCATCGACCCGGAGGAGGTGGATCGGTATGGCGGGGGGAACCGCCGCCCATTCCGCACGGCCATCATCAGCAATCATATTATCCACATTGCCGATGATGGTTCGCTGGTGGTCCAGGAGATGGGCAGTATGGACTCCACCGTCCTCCCCCCCCAGGTCTCGGTGGCGCTCCGAATGTTCTTCCATCGCCAGGAATCGGTCGTGCCGCTCGCCCCCAACAAAGACCCGCTGACCAATGATGAGATGGCGATTATGCCGCTGGCGGCCTGTGGTTATTCTGATGACGTTATCGCCAGCCACCTGGGAATGGTCGCCGCAGAGGTGCGGCACCATATCAATCGGATTCTGGTCAAGTTCCAGCTTGAAAATCAAGTGCAGCTGGCGATGCATATGGTTCGGCGGGGGCTTATCCGCACGGAAGATGGCATCATTGCGCGGGGGGTAGTCTGAGGCGGCGGAGGGGGACAGCTCCCTGCGCCCCTCCGCAGGACCTCCGAGCGTGGTAGGCAGCGTATGGAAGATGCAATCCATCACTTCGTGCTCGTATTGAAGCGGGAGGAAGTTTCGGTCATCATCGGGCTGGCCTGTGTCACGATGGTGCTGTGGGATGTTCCCCTGGTGCGCCAGGTGCTTTATCCGTTTCGCCTCTTCAATACGTTCGTCCACGAACTGGGGCATGGCATTGCGGCAACCGCGACGGGGGGGACGTTCAAGTACTTGATTGTCAACCCGAATATGTCCGGGGAGGCGTGGACAGCCGGCGGCAACCGCTTCATTATCGCCAGTTCGGGGTATCTGGGAAGTATGCTCTTCGGGGGAGCACTCATTGTCGTCACTTCCTGGGAGAACGTGACCGCCAGCGGGGTGTTTTTCTGCCTCGGGGTCGGGTTTGGCATCCTGTGTGTGCTGTTTGTGCGCAACTGCTTCGGGTTGCTGATGTCCATTGTCCTCACGGTGGGGTTGCTGGCCGCCGGGGTCTACCTTGAGGCTCCGTGGGACGGCTACCTGCTGCTCTTTCTGGCGGTGCAGGCCACCCTCAATGCCCTCAACAGTCTGGTGCATTTGCTGAAGGTGACGGCCCGGAAGGAGAAGAGCATCAACGATGCCGCGGCGATGGCTGAGATATTCCCCCTCCCGGCCATGGTCTGGGCGATGGTGTGGGGGGTGCTGTCGATCGGCATTCTGGTGGGGGCGCTGAACATTGCCTACCCGCCAGCGGGATGAGGAGACGAGGGGAAGCGTATGCCAGAGACGTTTGCTATCCAGACCCGGAACCTGACCAGACACTTCAAACAGCGCGTGGCGGTTGAGGATGTTTCGCTGGAGGTGCGGCCCGGGGAGGTGTTCGGGTTTCTGGGGCCGAACGGCTCCGGGAAGACCACCACCATTGCCATGCTCCTCGGGCTGATTGCCCCGACGCGTGGGCAGGCTATGGTGCTCGGGCACGATGTGCAGCGGGCGACCGCTGACGCTCTCCGCGGGGTTGGCGCAATGATTGAGCAGCCGGCCTTCTACCCCTACCTGAGCGGACGCAACAATCTGCGGGTGCTCGCCCGGGTGGGAAACGTCCCCGAATCGCGCATTGACGCGGTGCTCAAGCTGGTGGACCTGGAGGAGCGGGCGAAGGACCGCTTCAAAACCTATTCGCAGGGGATGAAACAGCGGCTCGCGATTGCAGCGGCGCTCCTGCCCGACCCGCAGGTCATCATCCTCGATGAGCCGACCAACGGCCTCGACCCGTCGGGGATGGTCGAAATCCGCGACCTGATTGCCACCCTGTCGGGGCAGGGGCACACGATTTTCCTGAGCAGCCATCTGCTGTTTGAGGTGGAGCAGGTATGCCACCGGGTAGCCATCCTGAAGGAGGGCCGCGTGCTGGCGCAGGGGACGGTGGACGAACTGCTCCAGCGGGGCCGTGGCATCCAGGTGCGCGTGGCCAGTGACCCGGCGCGGGCCGTGGAGGTGCTGCGGTCGGTGGACTGGGTAGGCGATATCCAGCAGCAGGACCACGTGCTAATAGTTGCTGCCCCTGGTTCCCGCACGCCAGAAATCAACGCCCTGCTTGCCCGCCATGACATTCCCGTGGCTGAAATCCGCGCCCACGAGGGGAGCCTGGAGCAGTTCTTTCTCGAAATCACGCACGACGAAAAGGGTGCTCCGCAGGGCGGAGGGGGAGCGGCAGGCGGGGGGTGATGGGCCGCCACGGTCGTGTCACCTACTGCCCATCCTCCCCTCACCCCGCACTCACCACCGTCTGCCGTTCCTCACTGCCGCGGGCGGGTGTTCCCCGCTGATGGGGGCGTGGGGGTGACTCCTTCCAGCGCCGCCAACCGGCCCCGCAGGTGTTTCACCTGCTCCTGGAGCAATACCAGGTGTTGCAAGATATGCCCGTTAGTCTGCTCTGACGTGAAGATACCCTGGCTCCACTGCCGCAACACCTCATCCAGTGCGTAGGTGCTCATGGTTGCTGTCTCCTTTCCTGCTGGTCTTTCCAGCAGCCTCTTTACGTTTCCCGGGCCCCGAAAGCATGGTAGAATAAGCAGCACCGCGGGGCACACTCCGGTGCTGCGCCGGGAAGGGTTGCGCTGAGCCTTCCAGTTCTGCAACGCAACCCACCTTGTATTTATACGTTCAACCAATTTTAGCATACTTTGCCCAGGAAATCAATGCAACGATTCCCTGAGAAACTCCGAGCGCTCCGTTCGCGGCATGGGATGTCGCAAAATCGTCTAGCTCAGGCAATCGGAGTAACGCATACCCATATTCAGCGTCTTGAACAGGGTATCAATAAACCTGGTGCGGAAGTGGTCTTGAAACTGGCGGCCTATTTCGGCCTCACGCCGAATGACCTGCTGCTCGATGAGGTTGAGTTGGAATAGGTGATATCCGTGATGGATGAATGATGAGTACAGCACAGGAATACCCCATGGCGACCATAACCATCGACCCCGCCCTCTGCAAGCGCTGCGGGGCGTGTGTCCACTCGTGCCCGGAGGCCGTGTTTGCCAGGCAGGACCCGAAGGAGATCCCGTCCGTGGTCAACCCGGACCTGTGTATTGCGTGCGGGCAGTGCGTGGTCCTCTGTTCGCAGGGCGCAGTTGCCCACCGCGACTACCCGCCGGAGCGCCTGCACCCGGTGGTCGCCCAGGACCTCCCCTCGTCCGAACAGGTGCTCACCCTCCTCAAAACGCGCCGCTCCGTGCGGGCCTTCAAGCGCACGCCGATTGAACGCTCCCTCATTGAGCAGGTCATCGAGGGGTCCCGCTTTGCGCCCAGTGCCCACCATGTGCAGAGCACCCACTTCATCGTGGTGCAGGATGCCGCCACCCTGCGCCAGATTGTGGACCTGACGGTGGGCTACTTTGCGTCCACGGCCCGCCTCCTGCGCCATCCCATCATTCGCCCGCTGGCCTCGCTGGTCATGCGGGACGAGATAGCCGGTGCCCTGCCGCTGCTGCACGACTTTGATATGCTGGTAGAGGCTCACCGCAACGGCGAGGATATGGTGCTGCACCACGCCCCGGCCCTGCTCCTGGTACATGCCAGCCGGCGGGTCAACCTTGCCGACGTGAACGCGAACCTTGCGCTGCAAAACGCGATGCTCACCGCGCACAGCCTGGGGTTGGGGAGCTTCTACGCGGGCTATGTGACCGCCGCCTGCCAGCGCGAAGCCCACCTCGCCCGCCTGCTCGCGCTCCCTGCCCACCACCGGGTGTATGGCGCACTGGCGCTCGGCTCCCCCCGGTTTGCGTATGAGCGCTGGATGGAGCGCCGCCCTGCCCAGGTGGAGTGGCGGTAGGGGCGCAAACGAAAAGCCTTCCCCCCGCTCCCTGCCCCCTCTCCGTTCATCACCTGCCGAGCGAGAAGGCATACAGCCGTCCGCTCATTGTCGCAACGTAGAGCATCTTCCCGTCCGCTCCGAGCACCGGCGGTGCGTGGATGGCTCCGCGCAGGTGTGCCTGCCAGAGCAGGTGTCCACGACCGTCCAGCGCGAGCAACCGTTCATCCTCCGTGCCAAGGTACAGGATGCCCGCCTCGCTCTGCACCGGCGGACCCCGCAGGTCGCTGCCGGTCGGAACCTGCCACGGCTGTGTTCCCAGGGCGTGGAGCACCCCGTCACGCGCAGCAACGAACACAGCACGGGGATCATCCTGCCCGATGAGGGGGGCAGCTTCGATGGGTACGCCAACCCGGTCGGTTGTCACCACGCTGCCTCGGCGGTCGAGCACCACCACATCCCCGTCCACGGTCGCCACCACCACGCCTCCGCTGCGGTCGGGGGTGAGGGGGGGCCATAGCTCCTGCTCCAGTTCGGTATTCCACGGCACCTCCCCGTCGGTCCCCATCTTGAGGATGCTTCCCGCGGCGGTGCCCACCAGGAGCAACCCGTCGCTGCTCAGCGCGAGGGGCGTGGTCTCGCTCTCCAGGTCGCGGGTCCAGACCTCCTGCCCCTCCTCGTCAAACGCCACCACCTCACCAACGCTGGTCACTCCGTAGAGGTGCCCATCGTGGAACACCGGACTCCCGCGCAGGGGGCTGCGGAGGCGTACGGTCCAGGCCACGCGCCCATCGGGGTGCAGCGCGGTGAGCAGGCTGCTGCTGTCGCCCAGGTAGAGGGTGCCGTCGGGCGCACGGGCAGGGGTGCTGCTGACCATCCCCGAGGCGTGGTAGGCCCACTGGAGCGTGCCAGCAGGGGTGATGGCGTAGAGCGTGCCGGGGTCGCTGATGGCGTAGATGGTGCCATCGGGAGCCAGCAGCGGCGGCGAACGCATGGGTCCCCGCCCGGGGAAGGTCCAGGCATAGGCCGCGGCTGCCCCCGCAGAGAGGAGGGGGGGACGCTCGATATCTTGCAGGGCATTGACGTTCATTTGCAGGGTCAGGTAGGCCGGGCGGATGCTCCAGTCGGGGTTGAGGATGCTGAAACCGGCCTTCTCATCGCCAGGTTCCGTGATGACGCTGAAGTTGAGGTTCCAGACGAACACCCCCCCCACCCAGGGGTAGGACTGACGGACCATCCACAGCGTGTCTACCAGGTAGCGCGACTGCTCCTCCTCGCTCACGGGTTCCGGGGCCCCCTCGGCGGGGGAGGTGTTCCACCCCACCTCGGTTATCCAGACCGGGCGCGTGTCTCCGTGCTGGCGCATCAGGTCATGCACCCGTTCGATATGGCGGAAGTAGTGGTGCGACTGCTGCGGAGCATCGGCGGGCCACCGCGCTCCGGGGGGGTGGGGACCGGCGCCGGGGTGGACGGCAACCACATCGGCGACGTGCAGGAATGCCCCCTCGTCAAGCGCATACAGCGCCTCGTAGAAGGGCAGGTCGTCGGTGGCAACGGCGGGGTCGGGCTGGTTCGTTGCCGCGAGGGGAGCAGCCAGCACCAGGGCACACGGGTCGGCCTCTTTGATGGCGGGGTAGGCGGCCTGGAGCGTGGCAAGGTACGTGGCCGGGTCGCCGGGCGCTCCCCCGCTCTCGTGGGACAGGTTTGGCTCATTCCAGATTTCATAGGCCGAGACGCGACCGCGGTAGCGGGTGGCAAGCTGACGAAGAAAGGTGGCCAGGGTGGTGGGGTCGTCGGGGAGGCCGCTGTGCCCGGTGCTGGTGGCCCACGCGGGCGAACGCACCACGCTGAGCATAATGCGCAGGTCGTGGGAGCGGGCCGCGCTCACCACCTGGTCAAGCGGCGTCCACACCAGTTGTCCGCGTTTGCCCTCCAGGTCGCGCCAGTGTATCTGCTGGCGCACCCACCCGAACCCCGCAATGCCCGTCAGCGTCAGCACCCGCTCGCTATCGGTTCCGAGCAGGAAGGCGTTGATGCCGTAGTGCAGGCGGGGAAGCGAGGGGGATGACCTTGCTTCTGCCGCTGACGCTGCTTCCGCGCTCTCCCCTGCCTCCCGCACCTGCTCGGCCAGACACTCGCCGGTGAGGGGAGCAAACAGGGGCACGGGGGTGCCGGTTCTCCAGGGCGATACGGTTGGCTCCTGCCCGACCGGAGGGGTGGGGGGTGGGGTGGTTGGTGGCGGCGCGGGGTGCAAACACCCGGCGAGGAGCAGGGTGAGCAGCAAGAGCACGATGGGTCCGGGGCGCATGGGCGTGGGCATGGGCATGGGCGTGGTTCCTCCTTCCTCTTGAGCGCATGGTATGGTATTGATAGTTTATGATACCAGCGATATCGGATATGGGCGAATCCGGCTCTTCCCCCTCGTCCTCCTCGTCCTCCTCTTTCCCCCCCTTCCCGTCGGGCCGCAGCGGGCGCACGCTGGAGCGTTCCGGGGTATAATGGGGAGCGCCATTCCTGAGAGGGGGTGGTTCTGTGGTCGCGTTGCCATCGGAGGGGGTACCCTGATGCGAAACCTGATACCTGTCAACCTGATACACGCCGAGTGGCTGAAACTCTCCCGCCGACCCATGGCGTGGGTGCTGCTCATCATCTTTCTTATCTTCCTGCTGTTCTCGCTCTCCGTCCCCTTCCTGGTGCTGGCCCTGCACGACGGGGTCTTCACCGGGGGCGAAACTCGCGCTACCTTTCCCATCATCACCGAGGCGCAGATGGAGCAATTCCGTCTCCAGCTTCGTTTCCCCGGTCTCTTCGGGGAAATCCTGGGTCAGGTGAACGGGGTGGGCGGCATCCTGGCCGTTCTGCTGGCGGCGGGGGCGATGGGAGGCGAGTATGATTGGGGGACGCTGCGGGTGCAGCTTGCCCGCTTCCCCGACCGCGGGCGCTACCTGCTGGCCAAGGTCGTCGCCCTGCTGCTCATTCTGCTGGCTGGTATGGCCATTGTGCTGGTGGTGGGGTCGCTGTTCGGCCTGTTCTTGAGCCTGGTGCTCGGCAGCGTGGGGCACGTCGGCCTTTCTGACGTGGCACTCCTGCCGATTGGAATGGTGCGGGCGCTCTTCATTATGCTGCCCTACCTGATGTTTGCCATTGCGACATCCACGCTCGGGCGTTCAACGATGGCAGGCATTGCGGGGGGCATTCTGCTCATCGTGGTGGATGCGGGCGCGGGAGCACCGGCGCTGCTGGCCGCGGTGGACAACCCCGTAGTCAACCTGCTCTACAACCTGCTTATCCAGCAGAATGTCAATGCGCTGGTGGTGGTCAATCGCAGCGCCTACGGGCTTGACCCGGCGGTGATGACCAACCTCGACCCGTCGCAGCTTCCGCACCCCTTCCAGGCAGCGGTGGTGGTGGCGTGCTACAGTCTGCTCTTCCTGGGCTACGCCTGGTTCCTGCTGACGCGGCGCGATGTGCCGGGGAGAGCGTAGGCGGGGGAACGACGGGAGGAAGGTTTCATCGGCTTTTGCCAGGTCTTCTGTTCATCTGTTCATCCAGGGAATTCGAAACCCGTAGGATTCCTGGTATTTTTGTGGTATAGTTATCTTAAAAAGTGGTGTCGGGTTACAATCAAGGTCGTCTGGACTTCCTGACACAAACGGTGCCCCTGCTCCTGGTTGACCAGCATCCTTACCGCTGAGAAGCTTCGCTGGTGGTCGAACGTCCTTTTTCAGGAATCATATACTCCATCGTGCATCATGTTCTCTAACTATCCATGGAAATCGGGTGGGTTGGAAAGAGAGGGTCCCCCATGAAACAAGTCGTCTGCTTGCATACGCCGTGCGCTGCACGTCGTTCCCTGGTCTTTCTCCTGTTCCTCCTCCTCGCCTTTTCCTTCCATCCCGAATCAGTTCCCACCACGCAGGCCGCCGCCTTCACCGGGTGTGACTACCCGTCGCTCCAGAACGAGATCCCGCAGGCTGAATGTGAAGCGCTGGTCGCCCTCTACGACCAGACGGGGGGGCCGGAGTGGACGAACCGCACCGGGTGGCGGACAACCAGCACCCTGTGTGACTGGTATGGAGTGACGTGCAGCGGGGGACAGGTGGTCGCCATCTCGCTCTCGGACAACCAGTTGAGCGGGACACTGCCCGACCTCCGCCCCCTCACCAACCTCACCTACCTCTCCCTCTCGGATAACCAGTTGAGCGGAACCATTTCCAACCTCGCCACCCTCACCAGGCTCACCACGCTCTACCTGTCGAACAACCAGTTGAGCGGGACGCTGCCCGACCTCAGTCCCCTCACCAACCTCGCCTACCTCTCGCTCTCGAACAACCAGTTCAGTGGCTCCATTCCCGACCTCAGTTCCCTGACCAACCTGGCGACCCTCTACCTGTCGAACAACCAGTTGAGCGGGACGCTGCCCGACCTCAGTCCCCTGACCAGACTGACGACCTGTTCCCTCTCGAACAACCAGTTGAGCGGGACGCTGCCCGACCTCCGCCCCCTCACCAACCTCACGTCGCTCTCGCTGTCGAACAACCAGTTGAGTGGAGCAATCCCCGATCTGAGCACCCTGACCAGGTTGAGCACCCTGTCGCTGGCGGATAACCAGTTGAGCGGGACGCTGCCCGACCTCAGCCCCCTCACCAACCTCACCTATCTCCGCCTGTCGAACAACCAGTTGAGCGGGACACTGCCCGACCTCAGCTCCCTCACCAATCTCACCTATCTCTACCTGTCGAACAACCAGTTGAGCGGGACACTGCCCGACCTCCGCCCCCTCACCAACCTGCGGGATCTGCGGCTCGAAAACAACCAGTTGAGTGGGACGCTGCCCGACCTCCGCCCCCTCACCAACCTCACCACGCTCTACCTGTCGAACAACCAGTTCAGCGGCCCCATTCCAGAGCTGACCACGCTCGTCAGCCTGGCCCACCTCCGCCTTGCCAACAACCAGTTGAGCGGACCCATGCCCGATATGACCACCCTGACCAGTCTGGTCACACTCGTGCTTGATAACAACCAGTTGAGCGGCCCCGTGCCCGATATGAGCGCCCTGACCGGCCTGACCCACCTCTACCTTGCCAACAACCAGTTGACCAGTATTCCTCCTGGACTGGGCAGCCTCCCCTCCCTCACCATTCTCTCGCTCTCGAACAACCAGTTGACCAGTATCCCCCCCGAACTGGGCAACCTTTCCTCGCTCACGACGCTCTCGCTTGCCAACAACCAGCTGACCACCATCCCCCCCGAATTGATGCAGCTGTCGTCACTCCAGGTCCTCGTCCTGTCGAACAACCAGTTGAGCGGGACGCTGCCTGACTTCAGCCCCCTCACCAGCCTGACCCATCTCTACCTGTCGAACAACCAGTTGAGCGGGACGCTGCCCGACTTCAGCCCCCTCACCAGCCTGACCCATCTCTACCTGTCGAACAACCAGTTGAGCGGGACGCTGCCCGACTTCAGCCCCCTCACCAGCCTGACCGACCTGGACCTTTCTGTCAACCACCTGGATGGCCCCGTGGTTGCATCGAGCCTGCCCATCAGCCTGACCCTCCTGAACCTCTCGCACAACCACCTGAGTAGCTCCATTCCAGACGCCAGCCTGCCCATCAGCCTGACCCTCCTGAACCTCTCGCACAACCATCTGAGCGGTCCCATTCCGGACCTGAGCATGCTGGCCAGCCTCACAGACCTCATCCTCACTGGCAACCAGTTGAGCGGCGACATCCCGCCCGCTCTGAGCACGCTGACCAACCTGGTCAACCTTGACCTGGGCTATAACCAGTTGACGGCCTCCGACCCGGCCCTGCTCGCGTTGCTCGAATCGCCAGGCAACAGAGACCCCGACTGGAGCAGGACCCAGACGATTCCTCCCACCGACATCGCCGCCGAAGCGCTTACCGACACCATGGTGCGCGTTAACTGGTCTCCCATCCCCTATACGGGCAATGGCGGCTTCTACCAGGTCTGGTATGCCGTGCAGCCGGCAGGAGCCTATACCCCTGCCAAGAGCACGACCGTGGACAAGAACACCCCGGGCTATATCGTCACGGGGTTGCAGCCAGAGACGACCTACTCCTTCCTGGTCAGAACCTTCACCCCCGCCCACACCCGGAACCAGAACGCGCTCACCAGCACCCGGAGCCTGGAGGCCGCGGCCACCACCTTCCCCCCCTCCCCAGAAATCAGCGTCCTGGACTGGAACGGCGCAGTGGTTGCCGACGAGAGCGTGACCCCGCTCGACCTCGGGATAACGTCCATAGGGGTCCCCATGACCAGGACCTTCACGGTGCGCAACCTCGGAACGACCGCCCTCGAACTGACCAACCCCATCACCATCCCATCCGGCTTCACGCTCAACCGTTCGCTTCACGGTGCTACTGTCACGGCGGGTGGTTCCATCACCTTCGACCTCACTTTTGAGGCCACCCACCCGGGGATTTTTAGCGGTGAGCTTTCGTTCGGCACCAGCGATAGCAACGAAAACCCCTTCAACTTCCCTATCCGGGCCAGGAGTATCGCCCCGGACATCCAGGTGGCGAACTGGAACAGCGTGCCCGTGACCAGCAGCACCACAACCCTCATCCAGGTAGGGCAGACGGCTGTGGGCAAAACCTTGAGCCGAAGATTCAAGGTGAGCAACAGCGGGGAAGCAGACCTCATCCTGACCGACCTGACCGTCCCGCCCCGCTACACCGTCGCCCGAACCTTCGCCATCACCACGGTGCGGCCCGGCTCATCCACCACCTTCGACCTCGCTCTCACCACCGCCAGCGCCGGGGTCTTCAGTGGCACGGTGGCGCTCGCCTCCAACGACCCGGATGAAAACCCCTTTGTCTTCACCGTCACGGGCACCGTGAGCGGAACCGTCCCCGACCCCTTCGACTGTCCTGCTGCGCTGGCCGTCACCGAAGGGATGGCCCACCTGAAGGCCGACACGGCCCGCACGACCTACCAGGTTGACGGGAGCGGTGTCACAGTGGGGGTAATTGCCAATTCCTACGATGCTGCGACCCTGGGCACGGATGGCAAGCTGATTGCCACTCGCGCCATCTCCGATGTACACTCCGGCGACCTGCCCGGCGACGGCAACCCGTGCGGATATACGACCCCCGTCAGGGTCATCCGCGACGGTCCATCGGGGCACCCCGGCCCGGGTGGGGACGAAGGACGGGCCGTCATGCAGATTATCCACGACATTGCCCCCGGGGCCAGGCTCCTGTTTGCCAGCGGCGTGGGCGAAACCGCCACGGTGTATGACCTGGCCGAGGCTATCCGCCTCCTGCACCAGGCGGGAGCGGATATCATTGTTGACACGATGTACTATGGCGTCCAACCCTTCTACCAGGATGGGCCGGTGGCGGTTGCCGTCGCTGAGGTGGTGGAAGCGGGGGGCATCTCCTTCACCACCGCGGGCAATTTCAACAAATACACCCGCATTGATGATACGCCGCGAGGGTTGTCATATGAAACGCTGGCCTACCGACCCACGGCGTGCCCTGCGGGTCTCACCCGCCCGGATGGAACCCCCGTGACCCTGGAAGGGGATTGCCACAACTTTCTTGCCTCGACCGGTCCCCCCGACGCGACCGCCCGCTATACCGCCGCGCCCGCTTCGCAGGTCCGGTTTCACCTTCAGTGGGGCGA
The DNA here is from genome assembly GCA_034437495.1 of Chloroflexaceae bacterium. Lineage (GTDB taxonomy): Bacteria > Chloroflexota > Chloroflexia > Chloroflexales > Chloroflexaceae > JAAUSY01. Next base: position 29,415 of record DAOTUF010000260.1, read on the forward strand.
ACCCTGGTATGGAGTGACCACCGACCTGGACCTCTACGCCATTGACGAATCGGGGACCGTTTTGGCGACCAGCACCAGCGACAACCTCTCCACCCGCCTGCCCTACGAGTCCCTCACCATCACGACGACCACGACCACGACCACCCTTGCCGCCGATACCGCCGATGCCGAAGCAAGTCAGCCGTTCTTGATCGTGGTCAATCGGGTCAACCGCGCCGACCGCTCGGATTCGGAGCGCCAGGGGACGCCGCAGTTCAAGTACATCGTTGACGGGATGGGCATAGCACAGGCGGAATATTATGCGCCCGATGACCCCGACATCTCCCCGGATATCTTCGGGCCGACGATCTTCGGGCACCGCGGAGCCAATGCGGTCATCAGCGTGAGCGCCGTACCCTATACCACCATCTCCCACGTCGAAGATTCGTCCTCGCGTGGGCTTCCGTGGTACTACTTCGGCCCCATCAATGGGGATGAGACCCCCGCAGACCGCCTGGATATCCCCGAATCTCGCCAGAAGCCAGATATGGCGGCGACCGATGGAAATGCCACGACGTTCTACGGACGGCCTCCCCACAGCCCGGAAAACCCGGATGCGGTCTGGCGCTTTGATGGAACATCGGCTGCGGCAGCGCACGCTGCGGGGGTGGCTGCCCTCGTGTTGCAGGAAGCGCGGAAAAACCACATCCCCATCGGTCAGCAAACCATGGAACTGCTCCTTGAGACGACCGCCAGCCGGATTGAAGGCAGTCCGACCGAGGCCACCGGCGCCGGGCTAATCCAGGCCGATGCCGCTGTGCGGACGATGACCATTCAACCCTTCGAGGTGCTGGTGCCAGGTGGGGACGAGCCGCTGCAAGCCGGCCCCCATACGACCCCCCAGGCAGCGACCATCCATATCAGCAAGCCCAACTTCGGGTTGCTCCAGCCGGACCACTTTACGGTTCAGGTGGGCAGCAGCGAGGCGGAGGTATTGTCCGTGGTCGAACTCCCCGAGCGCTACATCCTCGAAGTTGCCCCCCCCGTCCAGAAGAAAAACGACCTCTACGACCTGAGCATCACCGTCGTCAACCGGTCATCGCCGGTGGTGCGGAAAGGGGGAGTGCTCTATGGCGAGACTGTGGCCAGAATACGTCCTACCACCTTGCATACCTACCTTGATAAGCAGGCTTACCGTCGCGGCGACCCCGTCCGCGTGGCTGCGGTGCTGTTCAATGACTACCCCATCACCAGCGCCAGAGTCACTGCCGTGATGGAGCGGCAGTACCAGGATGCGGGGGGCAACGAGGAGGTGCCGACGCGAGGATTCCCCGTTCAGGTGCGGCTGTATGACGATGGGTTTCACGGCGATGGGATGGCCGGGGATGGGGTCTATGCGGGGACAGTGACGAGCAACTATACCCGCTCGCACGGGGATTACCGTATCGATGTCTTTGCGAGCGATTTTTCCCTTCCCAACGGCGGCGAGGAAACCAGACTGCACACCCGCCACACCGTTCGGGTCTCCGAAAGCGGCGACCAACCCGGGGTCAATGTCGGCGTGGCGGTGGAGGAGGAGGAAGAGCCACAGGGTCAGGTCTTCCTGCCGCTGTTGACCGCAAAGTGACCCCCTGCGTGTGCGAAACTGTCTTGCCCGTCCTGTCCGTATCGGCGTGCAGGTGCGGTGCTCCCTCTCCCGTACGATGAGAGAGAGGGAGCCGGGATGGTCAGACCACGACCGCATGGTTGAGCGGGCCGTGCCCGTGCCCGACGTGCAGCGCATCTGCCGCCCGAATTGCCGCCGTGACATAATCTTTAGCGACCTGCACGGCCCTGCCTATGTCCTCCCCCTTCGCGAGTTCGGCAGCGATGGCCGACGCAAAGGTGCAGCCAGTGCCGTGGGTGTTCGGGGTGGCGGCCCGCGAAGCACGAAGCTCGGTAGAGTTCTGCCCGTCGTAGAGCACGTCTACCGCGTCTTCGGATGCGGGCAGGTGCCCCCCCTTCACCACCACGTAGCGCACCCCCATCTGGTGGATAGCCACAGCCGCGGCGCGGGCATCGGCCAGGGTGCGGATCTCCTGCCCCGTGAGCACCTGCGCCTCGTGGTGGTTGGGCGTGACGACCGTCGCCAGCGGCACCAGGTCGGCAATCAGGGCGTCACGCGCCTGGGGGTGGAGCAGCGGGTCCCCCCCCTTGGCCACCATCACCGGGTCAAGCACGAGCCGCGCCACCCCATATTGCCGGGCCTTCTGCGCCACCACCCGAATAATCTCGGCATTGGCGAGCATCCCCAGTTTCCAGGTGTCTACCTGAATATCGCTCATCACGGAGTCAATCTGCCGGGCCACAAAGTCGGCGGGAACTTCAAACACCCCCTGCACGCCGGTGGTGTTCTGGGCCGTCAGCGCGGTCAGCACGCTCATGCCGTAGACCCCGCGGGCCGCAAAGGTCTTCAAATCGGCCTGGATGCCCGCCCCCCCGCCGGGGTCGGAGCCTGCAATGGTGAGCACATTTGGAATCATACGCCTCTGTCCTCCGGGTAGGTACTACCTGTTCGCACGAATAATCTCAAGCGACAGTTCGGCGGCCCGCTGCCCCGACAGGAACATCCCCCCGAAGATAGCCCCCATTCGCGGGGTGGCCGCCACGTTGCTCGCTGCCATCCCGGTCACGATGAGGCCGGGGAAGACCTCCAGCGTGCTGGAGACCAGGTCGGCTTCGCCCCGTGCGGCCCACATCGAGCGCTCGCCCGGCACGCCGCCGTCGGGGGAGCGCAGGCGAGCGCCGGGGATTTTGGTAATCAGGGTGCGGCAGATGTGGGCGTCGTGCCCGGTCGCGTCAATGACGACCTTTGCTTCGACGGCCAGCGGGTCCACGTGCAACCCGGCTTGCACCGTTGCGTCCCAGTTGAGCACGACACCGGCTACCCGCTGGTCGTGGTAGACCATCACATCTTCGGCTATCATGCCAATCCAGATACGCGCCCCGGCATCCAGGGCCGCGGCGGTACACTTCGTGACAGCCTCCACCGAATCGGCTACCAGGTAGCCTTCGCGCCAGGGGTGCAGGCGA